>SCUG01000306.1 GCA_004297645.1 Saprospiraceae bacterium
GCCGGGGCACACAATGTCAAGTGTTAGTGTAGTATCTAACCATCGAAATTCATTGCCCTCACTATTTGTACTAAGCCTATTTGGTTCTGGCTGCATCCCGATTACCCGGATGGCTAAAGTCTAATAGCAAATGTCAAATGGACAAAACCTGGCGTTCAAAAGTATAGATGCTCCCAACTTAAAATAGTGGCATTCCTCGAAAGGTTTTAACACCTTTGCGACTTGAATCGCTAAGTAACGCGTGCGAAATAACATGTCCTTTCCCCCTGCGGCAAACAGCAACTTATTTTGAACACGTCACTAACCAGAATTTTCAAATCCAGTGTTATGAAACGCAAAGACTTCATTTTCGGCGCATTTATTCTGACCCTCTTGGCCTGCGGCCAAACAACTACCACCCAAACCCCACCCGGCAGCGACGGCACACCACCGGCCAAATGGGTAATTGATACCACTAAAATGAACGCCATACACGCCCTGAAAGACAGCATGATGGCCGGCATTGGCAATCTCATCGAAACAGGGCAAGCTCATGCTCCCATTATTGAAGGTTCTGACAAGTTTGAGTTTTACGAACTCAACGGTGGCAGGCTGGGGTTGAAAGGAACCTTCAACTCAGAGGAAGCTGAGGTCAGAATCGGCACCTTTCTGCTCGAAGGCAAACCGGCTTTTTTGCAATTCAGAGATTTTCACAAGATAGACCACCCCTATGGCAAGGAGATGTTCCTGTACTTTGAAAACGGGGAAATATTTTACGCAGAGGAGCACAAAGTTCAACTCGAACCCGGCCAAATCCCGGCTGCCATCCAAACCGTACCCTTGCTGGCGAGCACCCGCACCGCCAGGGAACTCACGGCCGATTTCACGCCTTATTTTGAAAAAACAATGAAAGCCGTCAAGCCTTATCTCAGCCACTAAACGTGGCTACAACCCTGCTTTTGCCGACACTGCCAGCATTCGGTCAATGCTGGCGCGGGCCTCTTTTATCACGCGGGCAGGCAGCTCTATTTCCGGCAACTCGTACTTCATGCAGAGGTATAGTTTTTCCAACGTGTTGCGCTTCATGTGCGGGCATTCGTTGCAGGCGCAGATGTTGTCCGGCGGCGCCGGAATAAATATCTTTTGCGGCGAGCACTTCTCCATCTGATGGATGATACCCACCTCCGTAGCCACGATGAACTCGGTAGCTGCGCTCCTGACGGTGTAGTTCAGCAGCCCGGTAGTGGAGCCGATGAAATGGGCCTTTTCGAGGATGGGCGCCTCGCATTCGGGATGGGCGATAAGCTCGGCCTTCGGGTGGCGCAGCATCAGCTTCGTGATTTTTTCGTTGGAAAAAATCTCGTGCACCATGCAGGCCCCATTCCAGAGCACCATATCGCGCCCGGTTTTTTTCACTAAGTACCGCCCCAGATTGATGTCGGGTGCAAAAATGATGGGCTGGCCTTCGGGTATGCTCTCGATGATTTGCACGGCATTGGTGGAGGTGCAGCAGATGTCCGTCAGGGTTTTCATCTCTGCCGTGGTATTCACATAGCTCACCACCACGTGGCCGGGATATTTCTCCTTAAACTTGCTGAACACCGGGGCCGGGCAGGCATCGGCTAAAGAACATCCCGCCTTAAGGTCGGGCAGCAGCACCTTCTTTTGCGGGCTGAGAATTTTTGCCGTTTCGGCCATAAAATGCACCCCGGCGAAAACGATAATATCCGCACCGGTTTTCGCCGCCTCCTGCGAAAGCCCGAGGCTGTCGCCGATGAAATCAGCGATGTCCTGAATTTCAGACTCCTGGTAATAATGCGCCAGAATGACGGCGTTTTTTTCGTTTTTCAGCCGCTCAAATTCTTTATACAGATCCAGGGTAGGGTCCACGGCCAGGTCGAGGAATCCCTTGTTTTGGAGGTCTCTTTTTGCTGTTGCAAAATTTGTTGTCATGTCGAAAAAATGTTTTGACTGGATAAAATACACCGCCACGACGAGGCTCTTTGATTTTCCCGGCAAAGGTAGGATGAATACAGCGGGCATAGAAACGGCGTGGTGCAGATAAATTCACCGGCTGGTTTTGTTTGGTACCGGTTTTGCACTTGCAAAAAAGCTTTCGCATTCTTCTCAATACTGCCCACTTTCCCAATTGCATTTAATCGGTTCGCACACGAAAGCACGCATTTTGGAAAATGGGACAATAATAGAACACGTTAAATTTTCGATTCCCTACTTTGCTCTTAAACTGCATCAAATGAGGAAACCATCCTCCATCACCAGCCTGCTTACCACCAACTGTCTGACAGTTGACCCCGTGGTGGATGTCCAGCTTATCCGGGATATTTTCAACCACTACCCCATCCCATTTATCCCAGTGGTGGATGGCCTGCGTTTCGTGGGTGTCATCTTCCGGGAAGATTTCCTGCGCCGCAACATTGGATGGCAGGACGAGCCGGCCGGTGTTTCCGATTTTATTTCCAAAGAAATCATCACGCTCTCCGTCCGTAACTCGCTCGAACAGGCCGCGGAGGTATTCGAAGCCAATGTATTCGACCTCATCCCCGTCGTGGACGATGCCGGTGACCTGATGGGCCTGCTCTTGCGCGACGACCTGGCGCAGCACCTCGAAGACAAGGATGCAGAAGCCCTTCTAACTCCCGCTTTCCGCAAAATCAGGACTTTTCTCTCGCTGTAACCACCCGTTACACGTGGCCGTAAAAAATCACCACTTCCGCTTGCCGGTGTGCCCTTTCTGTTTAACCTTATTCGCTTACCTTTGTGCCGCAAACAAGCTCTAAAACACCAATGTCATTCATCTCTTTCAGGCCACCTGTCACTGTGTGGAGTTCATCTCCTCAAATGCCGTCGAATGCGTGTAATTGATGACTTTATAAAAGCCCTGAAACCGGGGCAGGTGGAATTGAAAAACTTATCGTATCCGCTCAAAATTCAATGGTGGTTCTTAGAGCGGCAGGGTTTTGAACCCTGCATTTCAGGCACGAAAACGCATCCCGGCATTTTGCCGGGAAAAACCCTGCCTCTCGAAAATGCCAGCCCTTTTCGAGGGGATACAACTTATCTCTCGCTGAGATATACACGTTAAAAGCCAATACGCTTGACGCTGACGACAAGACCACCCGCCAGATGCTTTCGATGATTGAGCAAATGAACTCTAATAATAACTGAGGGAGGCAAGGAGGACATATCCTTATGCCCACCGCACTTTCCGCAAAAAAGAAAATTATGCAACAAGTATTCATCGTCGCCGCCGTGCGCACCCCGTTAGGAAGTTTCGGCGGCAGCCTTTCGAGCGTACCAGCTCCCCAATTGGGCGCTGCCGCCATACGCGGTGCGCTCGCCAAAGCCAATGTGGCCGCCGAAGCTGTGAACGAAGTTTTCATGGGCAACGTAGTGTCCGCCAACCTGGGGCAAGCCCCGGCCCGGCAGGCCGCCAATTTCGCTGGCATTCCGCACAATGTGCCCTGCACCACCATCAACAAAGTCTGCGCCTCCGGCATGAAATCTATCATGCTCGGCGCACAATCCATCATGCTCGGCCACAACGACATCGTGGTGGCGGGCGGCATGGAGAACATGTCGCAGGCGCCCTTTTACGTGCCCAACGCCCGATGGGGCTACAAATACGGCCATTCCACCCTGGTGGATGGTCTGGCCAAAGACGGACTCGATGACGCTTATGAGCATTGTGCTATGGGCATCTACTCCGACCGCACGAGCGAGAAGTACCACATCAGCCGCGAAGAGCAGGATGCGTTCACCGTGGACAGCTACAAACGCTCGGCAGCTTCGACCGAAGCGGGCATTTTTCAGGCGGAAATAGTGCCGGTGGAAGTGCCACAGCGAAAAGGCAGCCCCGTCGTCGTACGCGAAGACGAAGAATTTCGCAAGGTGGTGTACGAAAAAATACCCTCCCTCCGGCCCGCTTTTTCTAAAGACGGCACGGCCACAGCCGCCAACTCTTCGACCATCAACGACGGCGCCTCGGCGCTCGTCCTCGCCGGCGAGAAGAAACTCAAAGAGCTAAACCTAAAGCCATTGGCCCGCATCGTCTCCTTCGCCGATGCCGAACAGGAGCCTGCCTGGTTCACCACCACGCCCACCATCGCCGCTCCGAAAGCTCTCGAAAGAGCAGGTCTGAAAAAAGAGGACATCGACTTCTTCGAAATCAATGAAGCCTTCTCCACCGTACCGCTGGCTTTTGAAAAAATCATGGGAGTTAGCCACGAACGCATGAACGTGCTGGGTGGCGCTGTCGCGCTCGGCCACCCCCTCGGTGCTTCCGGCGCCCGCATTGTCACCACATTGAACAACGTGCTGCACCAACGCAATGGCCGCTATGGCCTGGCGGCCATCTGCAACGGCGGCGGCGGCGCTTCAGCAATAATTTTAGAAAAATTTTAAGATGGGGATTAAGGTATCACAGGTTGCGGTATCACAGATGTGACGGTGTTGCGGCAAGGTGCGCCGCAACACCGTCACACACCCCCCTCACTCCACCGCCCACTTCAGCACCCTCGCCGCCCCGTCCCCGTTTTTCACCGCCACCCAATACACGCCCGGCAGCATCCCGGTAGCTGCCGGAAGTGGCAATTCCCGCCGGGATTCGCCCGCTGCCGTGAAGGCTTTTTTTGAAAA
>SCUG01000307.1 GCA_004297645.1 Saprospiraceae bacterium
AAAATAGGAGAATAGTGATTTTTCTGACCACCATTTTTTATAAAACTATTATTGGCTGTACAGAATTATTGAGCGACTTTTGCGCCGTTTTTTTCTGGACAGGTATCCATCAACCTAAAAAAACATGAGCCGGATAACATTCAAAGCAATCACCACACTCGCAGCTTGCGTGCTGCCACTATCTGCGCTGATGGCGCAAAATGAGGCCGATTTCATGCGCAGCATGGGAAAAATGTATGTTGTACTGGCGGTCATTGCGGCGATATTTATCGGAATCGTTTTTTTCCTGATACACCTGGACAGAAAACTCACCAAATTGGAGAACCAAATTCATAGTCATGATTAAACAAACAAAGCCGGTCAGCTTCTATCAAACAGTTGATAACTTCTTTGAAAAAGCTGCCCCTTACACTGGTCTCGAACGGGGCCTGCTCGACCAAATCAAGGTATGCAATGCTGTGTATGCCATTCGGTTTCCCATCAAAATCACCAACCAGAAAACCGGGAACCCGGAGGTGAGGGTCATCGAAGCATACCGCGTACAACACAGCCACCACCGCCTTCCCACCAAAGGTGGTATTCGTTACAGCAACCATGTCAATCAGGATGAAGTGATGGCGCTGGCGACGTTGATGTCTTACAAATGTGCCATTGTACACGTGCCGTTTGGAGGTTCCAAAGGTGGAGTGAAAATCAATCCCTGGGAATATTCCGTGGAGGATTTGGAAAAAATCACACGCCGCTACACTTACGAGTTGGTGCGCCGCAATTTTATCGGCCCAGCCATTGATGTACCTGCTCCTGACTACGGCACCGGCCAACGCGAGATGGCCTGGATTTACGACACCTACCGCACATTGCGCGAAAACGAACTCGACGCTGCCGGCTGCGTAACCGGAAAACCAGTGACCCAATATGGTATCAACGGCAGAACGGAAGCTACCGGCAGGGGAGTTTTTTATGGCCTAAAGGAAGCATGCAACAACGAGAAGGACATGAAAAAACTGGGCCTCACCAAAGGCCTCGCTGGTAAAAAAGTCGTGGTGCAAGGGCTTGGTAATGTCGGCTCTTACTCTGCCCTTATTTCGCATGATGAAGGCGATGCCATCATCATCGCCGTGGGCGAAGCCGATGGTTTCATCTACAATGAGAAGGGCATTGATGTGAAGAAACTCATTGACATAAAGCAGACCACGGGTTCCATCATGAACTATGACGATGCAAAGAAGTCAAGCAAGGAAGACCGCAATAAAGTGCTCGAATTGGAGTGCGATATTTTGGTACCAGCAGCATTGGAGGACCAAATCAACTACACCAATGCCGATCGCATCAAAGCCAAAATCATCGCAGAAGCAGCCAACGGGCCAATATCCTCTGCCGCTGAAGAGATTTTGTTGAAAAATGGCAAGTTCATTATCCCCGATATGTACCTCAATGCCGGCGGGGTTACGGTCTCCTATTTCGAGTGGTTGAAAAACCTCTCTCACATGCGGTTCGGCCGCTTGGACAAACGCTATGAGGCCAAATCTACCGAAAACCTCATCAACCTTTTCGGGGAGATGCTCGGCAAAAAAGTGCCGGAAGACATCGTCCGGAAAATCGCAAAAGGAGCCGACGAGATTGACCTCGTCCGGTCGGGGCTGGAAGAGACCATGATCAATGCCTACAACGTGACACATGAAATCATGGAACGCAAAAACATCGACATGCGGACGGCCGCTTTCGTAAATGCCGTCACGCTGATTGGACAAGATTATCAGAGCATGGGTATTTTCCCATGATGCTGCCGGCAGCCTGCATTCGCAAGCAAGCCATCATAATCTTTTGCCAGGAAATAACCGGCTTCGTCATTTCGGCGAAGCCGGTTTTTTTTTGTAGGAGATTACCCTTGTGGAGGGCGTGATTTCTCAATCACGATTTTTTTTTCTTCATGATGTTAAACCTTAAGAAAGCGGCTCAGTCTATTTGCCCGTAACGAACGCGATACTTCAAAAACCAATTTCATTTGACAGTTTGACGAGGTGCACATTTGAAAACTGCCTTTGAAAAAACATTATCTTCAACCAAAAAAATTTCTTAATTATGAAAACCATCAAGTGGCTATTTTCGACCGTCCTTTTCTTAGGACTTTTCCTCACTGCCTGTAACAAAGACAGTACTACCGATCTGACCGCCAGCTCCCAACAACTGACCGCCAGCGAAGACCAGACTACTGCTACCGATCTTTACGAAGACGTGGACGACCAAGTGGATGAATCTATCGAAACCCGTGGCGGTGGAGCCAATGACTGCCCCATCGTTACCGTTGAACCAGACGACGGCTCTTATCCCAGAACCGTGACGATTGACTATGGGACAGATGGTTGCGAAGGTCCAAATGGCCGCATTCGCAAAGGCCAAATTGTGGTCACTGTTTCCGATACCATGAGCAATGAGGGCGCAGTCCGCACCGTGACGTTCGTGGATTTCTCCATTGACGACGCCCAAATCGAAGGCACCAAAACACTCACCAATCTGGGTTACGATGATAATGGTAACGTCACCTTTCACCGCACCGTGACGGGCGGTCAAATCACTTTCCCCAACGGGGATGTGGCAACCTGGGAAGCTGACCATACCCTTACGCAAATAGCGGGTGGCGACACACCTTTTTTCATTGACGACATTTTTCAGATTACAGGTGGGTCTTCCGGCGTCAACCGCAACGGCAAAGCCTATACTGTGGAGATTATTACACCACTGGTGAGAAAGAAAGCCTGCCCATGGATTGTTGCCGGCGTGAAATCTCTTACCATCGAAGACAAAACTGTAACCATCAACTACGGTGAAGGCGAATGCAACGCCAAAGCCGTTGTCACCTTGCCCAACGGCACCCAGCACGTCATTCTCATCCACAAATGGTGGTGACAGTTAATGAGAAATGAGCAATGAGAAATAAGAAGCGGGAATTTGCAATAGTGCAAATTCCCGCTTCTTTTTCTCCACCTCTCATCTCCTGCTTCCCATACCTATTTTTGCGAAATCTTCGTCCAGGCGTCTCGCAGCGTTACCGTTCTGTTGAAGACCGGTTTTTCATCAGTGCTTTCCGGGTCGGGGGTGAAATAACCGAGACGGATGAACTGGTAATACTGGCCCGGGGTGGCACCGGCGAGGCAGGGTTCCAGCCAAACAGGTTTTGCTTCTAATGAGTTGGGGTTGAGGAGTTCTTTAAAATCGCGGGGATCCTCGGCGGCGTTTTCTACCATGAGAAGACGGTCGTAAAGCCGCACCTCGCCCGCCACGGCATGAGCCGCCGACACCCAGTGAATCGTGGCCTTTGGCTTGAGGCCGGAGGTATCCTCCCCGCTTTTGGAGTCAGGGAAATAGGTGCAGTGCAACTGCTCAATTGTACCATTGGCATTTTTCACCGCTTCATCGCACCGGATGATGTAGGCGCTTTTCAGACGGGCAAGTTCGCCTGGTGCAAGGCGGAAAAACTTCTTGGGTGGGTTTTCCATGAAGTCGCCCTGCTCTATCCAAAGTTCCCGGCCAAACGGCAAACTGCGGCTTCCCGCTTCGGGGTCTTCCGGGTTGTTGATGGTTTCTAAGTGCTCTGTTTTACCCACCGGGTAATTGGTGATGACGACCTTGAGTGGTTCGATGACGGCCATTGCTCGGGTGGCTATTCTGTTCAAATCTTCGCGTACGCAAAATTCCAGGAGGCCCAGGTCTATGACATTTTCGCGCTTGGCCACGCCCACTCGCGTGGCAAAATTGCGGATGGCAGCGGCGGTGTAGCCCCGGCGGCGCATGCCGGAAATGGTGGGCATTCGGGGGTCGTCCCAGCCATTCACATAGCCCTCATTAACCAGTTGCAGCAATTTGCGCTTCGACATGACGGTGTAATTCAAATTGAGGCGGGCAAATTCGTACTGCTTCGATGGAAAAATTCCCAGGGTTTCGATGCACCATTCGTAAAGCTCGCGGTGGGGCATAAACTCCAGCGTGCAAATGGAATGGGTGATGCCCTCGATGCTGTCGCATTGGCCGTGGGCCATGTCGTACAAAGGGTAAATGCACCATTTGTCACCCGTTCGGTGGTGGTGTGCAAACTTGATGCGGTAGAGCACGGGGTCGCGCATAATCATGTTGGGCGATGCCATGTCGATTTTCGCCCGCAACACGCGGCTGCCCTCCTCGAACTCTCCGTTTTTCATGCGCTCGAACAAGTCGAGATTTTCTTTTGCACTGCGTTCGCGGTAAGGGCTGTTGTCGCCGGGCCGGGTCGTGGTGCCTTTCATGGCGGCAATTTGTTCTGCCGTGCTGTCGTCCACGTAAGCTTTGCCCTTCGCGATGAGGGTCACGGCGAATTGGTAAATTTGGTCGAAGTATTCGGAGGAAAAATGAAGCTCGTCCCACTCGAAACCGAGCCAGCGGATGTCGTTTTGGATACTCTCGACGTATTCGGTCTCCTCGGTGACGGGGTTGGTGTCGTCGAAGCGGAGGTTGCACTTGCCGTTGTATTTTTTGGCGAGGCCAAAATTGAGGCAGATGCTTTTTGCGTGGCCGATGTGAAGGTAGCCGTTGGGTTCTGGCGGGAAACGGGTGTGGATGCCGTCGGGGTACT
>SCUG01000308.1 GCA_004297645.1 Saprospiraceae bacterium
CTCGATGGATGTGTCGGTGTTGACCAAAGAAGACATTATCGCCATCGTGAAACACCTGGTTCGTCTGATGAATCAAAAAACAGAAATTGACGATATTGACCACCTGAGCAACCGCCGTGTGCGCACTGTAGGCGAGCAACTTCATGCCCAGTTCGGTGTGGGTTTGGCCCGTATGGCCCGTACCATCCGCGAGCGCATGAACGTCAGGGACAATGAGGTGTTTACTCCAATTGACCTTATAAATGCCCGCACCCTTTCTTCGGTCATCAATTCCTTTTTTGGCACCAGCCAGCTTTCCCAGTTTCTCGACCAGACCAACCCCTTGTCGGAGATTACGCACAAACGCCGCATCTCAGCCCTCGGGCCTGGCGGTTTGTCCAGAGAGCGCGCAGGCTTCGAAGTGCGTGACGTGCACTACTCCCACTATGGCCGGCTCTGTACCATTGAAACACCAGAAGGGCCGAACATCGGTCTGATTTCCACGCTTTGCGTGCATTCCAAGGTGAATAAAATGGGCTTCCTGGAAACGCCATACAGGAAAGTAGTAAATGGCGTGGTTGACGTTATCAACCCGGCTGAATACCTCTCCGCAGAAGCCGAAGACTTCATGAAAGTAGCCCAGGCCAATGCCCTCATTGATGGCAAGGGAAACTTTATCGAAAACAGGATAAAGTCCCGCGAACACGGCGATTTCCCGGTGCTGACACCGATAGAATTGGATTACATGGACGTGGCGCCCAACCAAATTGTGGGCGTATCAGCTTCGTTGATTCCGTTCCTTGAGAATGACGACGCCAACCGCGCACTCATGGGCTCCAATATGCAGCGCCAAGCAGTGCCCCTCATCAAACCATCTGCTCCGATAGTAGGCACAGGGTTGGAAGGCAAGGTCGCCAGAGACTCACGTCTGCTCATCAATGCCGAGGGGGATGGCATCGTTGAATACGTGGATGCTACAGAGATAGTCATTCGCTATGACAGAACGGAAGAAGAACAGCTCGTTTCTTTCGAAGACAGCCGCAAAAAATACACCCTCACCAAATTCATGCGGACCAACCAAGCCACCTCCGTCAACCTCAAACCCATTGTCCGTAAAGGACAACGGGTGAAAAAAGGAGAAATACTTTGCGATGGCTACGCCACCGATAAAGGAGAATTGGCGTTGGGGCAAAACCTGAAAGTAGCCTTTATGCCCTGGAAAGGGTACAACTTCGAGGATGCCATTGTACTATCAGAAAGAGTTGTGCGGGAAGACATCTTCACCTCCATCCACATCGAAAACTTTGAACTCGATGTCCGCGACACCAAACTGGGAGAAGAAGAACTGACCAACGACATCCCAAACGTCAGCGAGGAAGCTACCAAAGACTTGGATGAAAACGGCATCATCCGCGTGGGCGCATGGGTAAAGGAAGGCGATATCCTCATCGGTAAGATTACCCCTAAAGGAGAAACCGACCCCACGCCCGAGGAAAAACTCCTCCGCGCCATATTCGGGGACAAAGCCGGCGATGTAAAAGATGCTTCGCTCAAAGTACCCCCTTCTGTGACGGGTGTCGTCATTGGCAAACGGCTGTTTGCCAGAGCAAAGAAAAGCAACGTACAGAAAACACAGGAAACTGAAGTCTTGAAAAAATTAGACGACCAGCACGCCATTGTAACAAACGAATTGAAGACCATCCTTATAGACAAACTGCTCGTCCTGGTCAAAGGTAAAGTATCGCAGGGCGTCAAAAGCATCTATAATGAAGCGATGATACCTAAGGGCACCAAATTCAGCCAGGAATTGCTCCGTGCCCTGGATTATGCCCAGATAGATTATACAAATTGGACGAAAGAGGCCCATTCCAATGCACTTATAGCCCGCCTGCTTCACAACTACAGCATCAAGCTCAACGAAGAAATCGGCCGCTATAAACGCGAAAAATTCAACATTAGCATTGGCGATGAGCTACCTGCCGGTGTGTTGAAACTGGCAAAAGTTTACCTCGCCAAGAAGCGGAAACTTAAGGTGGGCGACAAGCTCGCCGGCCGGCACGGCAACAAAGGTATCGTCTCCAAAATCGTCCGGCTGGAAGACATGCCGTTCACAGAAGATGGCGAACCAGTGGACATCGTGCTCAACCCCCTTGGCGTACCTTCCAGGATGAACCTGGGGCAAATTCTCGAGACGGTTTTGGGCTGGGCAGGTGCCAAAAAGGGCGTCCGCTTCGCCTCTCCCATTTTTGATGGAGCCTCCACCGAAGAAATCGAGGCCTATATCAAAGAACAAGGACTTCCGTCTCTGGGCCAAACCTGGCTGCACGATGGAGAAACGGGCAATCGCTTCGACCAACAAGCCACCGTGGGCGTCATTTACATGCTCAAATTGTCACACATGGTGGACGACAAAATGCACGCTCGTTCCATCGGGCCTTACTCTCTCATCACCCAGCAACCACTCGGTGGTAAAGCCCAGTTCGGTGGGCAGCGTTTTGGTGAGATGGAGGTTTGGGCCCTCGAAGCATACGGCGCTGCCAACATCCTACAGGAGCTGCTTACCTTGAAATCAGACGATATCATCGGTCGTGCCAAGGCCTACGAAAGTATCGTGAAGGGTGACCTCCTGCCCACTCCGAATATTCCGGAGTCTTTCAACGTACTGGTTCACGAATTGCGAGGCCTGGCGTTGGACATAAAATTCGATTAATCTCCGTGGTTCGCAAGGTGTAATTCATGGCCGGCATTTACATAGCCGGTCATGATTTACCCGGAACGACTCACCAATTACGATTCACAATATGCCTTTCAGAAATAAAACACAGGTTCTTTCTCCTGACTTCAGCCAGATTACCATTAGTCTGTCTTCGCCAGATGATATTCTCGAGCGCAGTTACGGGGAGGTCTTGAAACCCGAAACTATCAACTATCGCTCTTACAAACCCGAAAGAGATGGTCTTTTCTGTGAGCGCATTTTCGGGCCAGTCAAAGACTACGAGTGCTATTGTGGTAAATACAAGCGCATCCGCTATAAAGGTATTGTCTGCGACCGTTGTGGGGTAGAAGTTACAGAGAAAAAAGTGCGCCGGGAGCGTATGGGCCACATCAAGCTCGTGGTACCCGTGGTGCACATTTGGTTCTTCAAATCGCTGCCCAACAAAATAGGCTACCTGCTCGGCGTTTCTTCTAAAAAACTCGAAAGCATCATTTATTACGAGCGCTATGTGGTCATTCAATGGGGCACAGCGCATACCGAGGATTCCGAAGCGATGGGCCTGCTCACCGAGGAAGAATACATCGACATCGTCGAGGCCCTGCCACCCGAAAACCAGCAACTCGAAGATACCGACCCCAACAAGTTCATCGCATTGATGGGGGCCGAAGCCATCAGCGCATTATTGATGCGCCTCGACCTCGACCAGCTCTCTTACGACCTGCGCCACCAGGCTGCCAACGAAACCAGCCAGCAGCGCAAAAGCGAGGCGCTTAAACGCCTGCGCGTAGTAGAAGCCTTCCGCGATGCGCAAACGCGGATGGAAAACAAACCGGAATGGATGATTATCCAATACCTGCCGGTAGTGCCACCTGAACTGCGCCCATTGGTGCCTTTGGATGGCGGCCGTTTTGCCAGCTCCGACCTCAACGACCTATACCGCCGGGTTATCATCCGCAACAACCGGCTCAAAAGGTTGCTCGAAATAAAAGCGCCGGAAGTCATCCTTCGCAATGAAAAACGGATGCTCCAAGAGGCGGTTGACAGCTTGTTCGACAACTCGCGTAAATCAAATGCCGTCAAGGCAGAAGGGGGCCGCGCACTCAAATCTTTGAGCGACATATTAAAAGGAAAGCAGGGCCGTTTCCGCCAAAACCTCCTTGGTAAAAGGGTGGACTACTCCGGCCGTTCTGTGATTGTGGTGGGGCCTTCATTGAAACTCCACGAATGCGGCATACCGAAAGGCATGGCCGCCGAATTGTTCAAGCCATTCATTATCAGAAAACTCATAGAACGGGGCATCGTCAAGACGGTGAAATCAGCCAAGAAATTGGTTGATCGCAAAGAAGCCGTGATTTGGGATATTCTCGAAAATATCCTGAAAGGGCACCCCGTTTTGCTCAACCGTGCTCCAACGCTGCACCGTTTGTCCATTCAAGCCTTCCAACCCAAGTTGGTCGAAGGGAAAGCCATCCAATTGCACCCATTAGTGTGCGGTGGTTTCAACGCCGACTTCGACGGTGACCAAATGGCCGTACACGTGCCGTTGAGCCATGCCGCCATTTTGGAAGCTCAGACTCTCATGCTGTCTGCTCACAGCATGCTCAACCCACAAGATGGCTCTCCTGTCACCGTGCCATCGCAGGACATGGTTCTCGGATTGTATTACATCACCAAAGGGAAAAAATCGAAAGGCGACCTGGTGGTGAAAGGCGAAGGCAGTAATTTTTATTCTCCCGAAGAAGTCTTGATAGCTTTCAATGAAGGCAAGCTCGACCTGCATGCCCACATCAAATGCCGGGTGCCAATAGAAAATGAAAAAGGAGAATCAGAAATTAAACTCACTGAAACGACTACCGGCCGCGTCATCTTCAACGAAGCCGTACCTGAAGGCTTGCCCTATATCAATGAGTTGCTCACCAAACGCAACCTAAAACGCATCATCGCCGATGTGTTACGCCGGGGCGACTTTGGAAAAACAGCAGAATTCCTCGACAGTATCAAACAGTTGGGATTCATGTGGGCCTTCCGCGGTGGCTTGTCTTTCAACCTCGGTGACTTGATCACGCCTTCCGTCAAAACCAAAATCCTCCAACAAGCTCAGGAAGAGGTGGATGAAGTTTGGGAAAACTACAAAATGGGGCTTATCACCAACAACGAACGCTACAACCAAATCATCGACAAATGGACCTATGCCGATAACCGTGTTACCGATGCTCTGATGAGAGAACTTGCAGAGCACAAACAAGGATTCAATTCGGTGTACATGATGCTTGACTCTGGCGCCCGTGGTTCCAAGCAACAAATCAAACAGTTGTGTGGCTTGCGCGGACTTATGGCCAAACCGAGAAAATCAGGCGACACCGGCGGGGCTATTATCGAAAATCCCATCTTGTCCAACTTCGGCGATGGCCTTTCGGTATTGGAGTATTTCATCTCCACCCACGGTGCGCGTAAGGGCCTTGCCGATACAGCGCTCAAAACTGCCGATGCAGGTTACCTCACCCGCCGTTTGGTGGACGTGGCGCAAGATGTAGTTATTATCGAAGAAGATTGCGATACCTTGCGTGGCATTGAAACCTCGGCGTTGAAGGACAATGATAAAGTCATTGACCCACTCAACAACCGTATCCAGGGCCGTTATACGCTGCACGATATTTATCACCCTGTCACCGATGAAATTATCCTCAAAGCAGGCGATTACATCGACAAAGACACAGCAAAATACATTGAAGATTGCGGGGTCGAAGAAGTCACCATCCGCTCAGTGCTCACCTGTGAGACAAAGCGCGGTGTGTGTGCCAAATGTTACGGTAAAAACTTAGCCACCGGCCGCATCGCAGAAATGGGCGATGCCGTGGGCATTATTGCCGCCCAATCCATCGGCGAGCCGGGCACCCAGCTCACCTTGCGTACCTTCCACGTCGGTGGTATCGCCTCCTTCTCCAAACAAGAGAGTGAAATCACCTCCAAGTTTGACGGCAAGGTGGAATTCGACGCCATCCGTACTATTTCTACCAAAGATGAAGAAGGCAAGGACGTGGACGTTGTACTCTCCCGCACAGGGGAATTGAGGATAACCGACCTCGAAGGGAAAAAGATTTATAATACCCACCATATACCTTATGGCAGCATACTCCGGGTGAAGGACAAGCAAAAAATTGCGAAAGGTGCCCCGATTTGTGAATGGGACCCTTTCAACGCAGTGATTATGTCTGAATTCACAGGCATCACCAAGTTTGACAGTATCGAAGAAGGGGTTACCTTCCGTTCGGAGCGCGATGACCAAACTGGCCACTCCGAAAAGGTTATTATTGAGAGCAAAAACAAGAAAAAAATACCGGCTATCAGAATCGTCAGTGCCGATGGAGAGGAGTTGCGCCGGTACAATTTGCCAGTTGGCGCCTACATCTCCATCGAAGATGGTCATCAGGTAATAGCCGGTGAGAAGATAGCGAAGATACCCCGCCAGCTCGGCAAAATTCAGGATATCACAGGTGGCCTTCCACGGGTGACAGAGTTATTCGAAGCTCGCAACCCATCCAATCCTGCCGTTGTTTCTGAAATCGATGGAGAGGTCATTTTCGGTAAAATCAAACGCGGCAACCAGGAAATCACCGTGAAAGCCAAAGACGACCAAATCCACCGGTACCTCATACCACTGTCCAAGCACGTGCTCGTGCAGGAAGGGGACTTTGTGAGGGCCGGAACTTCCCTGTCCGATGGCACCACCACACCGAAAGCTATTCTGGCCATCAAAGGGCCTTTTGCTGTCCAAACTTATCTTGTAAACGGCGTGCAGGAAGTGTACCGTTCTCAGGGCATCGCCATCAACGACAAACACATCGAAGTTATCGTACGCCAAATGATGCGGCGGGTAATCATTGAAGATGCGGGAGATACCACCTTCCTCGAAGGCGAAGCCATAGAAAAATGGCATTTCGTTGACCAAAACGACTGGATATTTGATAAGAAAGTGGTCGTCGAGCCGGGCGACAGCTCCAAGCTCAAGGCCGGCCAACTCGTCAACCTCCGCCAAATCAGAGAGGAAAATTCTTATCTCAAACGCAACGACCGCAAATTAGTGCAGTACCGCGATGCAGTGGCCGCTACCTCCAGCTCAATGCTGCAAGGTATCACCCGCTCCTCCCTCGGTACAGAAAGCTGGATTTCTGCCGCCTCCTTCCAGGAAACGACAAAAGTGCTCAGCTCGGCAGCCATACAGGCCAAAGTGGACAACCTTTACGGCCTGAAGGAAAATGTGATCGTGGGTAAGAAAATCCCTGCCGGTACCGGCATTCGCAAATACGATGACCTCTTCGTCACCAGTGAGGAATCGCACAGGTCCTACATGGACCGCCGTGCTCTCATGGAAGAAGAGGAATATGAAGGGTACGAAGAATAAATTGCCCGCGGGCAAACAACCCGAATGAAGGGGGATGTCACCAATAGGCGGCATCCCCCTTGTCTTTTTCGGGAAAGCCCAAACAAGCTCTTATCCGCATCTTCGGCACAAATATTTGGCTATGAAAACGCCCACTTCCGGCGGCATACCTCCGGATTCAACGCGCGATTTTTTGCTGGCATTGCCTCCCTGCTGCTCACTTTCTTCCTCGTTTCCACCACAATTGATGTTGGAATTAGAATCCCGCCCGGAGCAAATAATAAAAGCCCCTGCCGCAGGGCAGAGGCTCACTGTATATTAGAACCAAACATTGCAGACGTGTTTCAAACAAGCATCACACCACAGAAAACAGCCGCTCTTTTTTTACCTTGACACGCTCGATAGGCTCGAAGCGAAACCCTTGCTTCGCAAAATTCTCCAAGACAGCAGGCAGCACATACCGCAGCTTGTCCTTAGACTTGAGGCTGTCGTGGAAAACGACGATGGAACCTTTGCGGGCATTGTTGAATACATTTTGCCGGCATTGCTCCTTAGAAATTTTTGGGTCAAAATCCCCGCTCAGCACATCCCACATTACAATGCGGTAGTGCCGCTGCAAGAACTGTGATTGCTGCGGCATCAACCGTCCGTAGGGCGGGCGGAATAAATCGGAATGAACTTGGTGGGCACATTTCCGGACATTCAGAAAATAGGGCAAATTGTCGGTGGTCCAGCCATTGATGTGATTGAAGGTGTGGTTGCCCACTGCGTGCCCTGCCTCTACTACGGCGTCGAATGCCCCGCGGTTCTTGCGGATGTTTTCGCCTACGCAAAAGAAAGTGGCTTTCGCATCGTAGGCCTGCAATTGCTTCAGCACCCAAGGTGTGACCTCCGGTATCGGGCCATCATCAAAAGTGAGGTATATCACTTTTTCCTGAGTGGGAATTCTCCAGATGTAGTTGGGGAACAAGTTTTGGATAAATTGAGGTGTTTTTACAAGATACATCGCGTGAAGCTTTGGGTATGTTCATGAAACTGATTTGTACGCTGCCCGGAAATTAATAGTTTCAAAGTGCCGGTTCCGCTCCTGGAGTTTCCGCCGGGTATTTATTCAAAAAAGCAGCCGGAACTAAGCCTTTGCCTTACTTTTGCAATCCTTCTTACTGACATCAGGGTAGAAAATGTGCGGCGGGTAATTCGTTTGCTATTGGTTATGCAACGGCTGACTTCTACGCTCTGCTGCCAGTGAGTTTCACATTTTTACTTTCAATTTTGATTTTACCTGCATTCAGGTATCAAACAATCTGAACACGACAATCATGGGAAATATTCGCGTAAGATTTGCACCAAGCCCGACCGGCCCTCTTCACATCGGCGGAGTGCGCACAGCGCTCTACAACTATCTTTTTGCCAAAAAAATGGGTGGCACATTTATCCTTCGCATTGAAGATACCGACCAGGGGCGGTATGTGCCCGGTGCCGAAGATTACATCATAGAGGCCCTCCAATGGTGCGGCCTGACACCCGGTGAGGGTTTGGGTGTTGGTGGCGAGTATGAACCCTACCGCCAATCGGAGCGCAAAGATATTTACCAAAAATACGCACTCGAATTAGTGGAAAGCGGAGGCGCCTATTACGCCTTCGATACGTCGCAAGCGCTGGAAGAACGCCGGGCCGCCGAGGCTGCCAAAGGCAACCACAACTTTCGCTACGACAATGTTTCCCGAAGGGAAATGAAAAACGGCCTCACCCTGCCTGCCAGTGAAGTGACTCGCCGGCTCGAAGCGGGCGAGGAATACGTCGTGCGCCTAAAAGTACCAAATGACGAAACCGTCACTATTAACGACCTCATTCGCGGCCCCGTTTCCTTCCAGACCAATGAACTGGACGACAAGGTGCTGCTGAAGGGCGATGGCATGCCTACTTATCATCTCGCCAATATCGTGGACGACCATTTGATGCGCATCAGCCACGTCATACGGGGCGAGGAGTGGCTGCCGAGCACCGGGCACCATGTGTTGCTCTATCGCGCTTTCGGGTGGGAGGGCACCATGCCACAGTTTGCCCACTTGCCGCTCATCCTGAAACCCGACGGAAAAGGCAAGTTGAGCAAAAGGGATGGTGCCAAATTCGGCATGCCGGTGTTCCCGCTTGGCTGGGAGGGCGAAACCCCGGAGGACAGCTTTCGCGGATTTCGTGAGTATGGTTTTTTGCCGGAGGCGGTCATCAACTTCCTGGCTTTTCTCGGCTGGAACCCCGGCACGGAGCAGGAGATTTTTTCTTTGGAAGAACTTTGCCAGGCATTCACCATCGAAAACATCGGCAAGGCGGGTGCCCGGTTCGATTATGACAAGGCCAAATGGTACAATCAGCAGTACATTCAACGCAGCGAAAACGAGGCGTTGGCGGCGTTGGTGCGGCCACAGTTGGCGCCTAAGGGCTATGCCCCCGATGCGGGCTATTTGGAAAAAGTGTGCGGTCTGCTCAAAGAGCGGATGACATTCCTGACCGATTTTTGGGCGGTGGGCTGTTATTTTTTTGAAGAAGTAAAGCAGTTCGACGACCAGAATATCGCCAAAAGATGGACGCCGGAAAGCCGGCCCGTCTTTGAGGCGCTGCTCGCTGTTATTGAAAAAAACAAATCCTTTGCAGCGGCAGACATCGAAGTATCCGTCAAAGATTTCATCGCGGAAGGTGGCCTCAAAATAGGGCAGATTTTTCCACTTCTCCGCATCGCCCTTACCGGCAGCATGCAAGGTCCCGGAGTGTTTGAGATGATGGGAGTGCTGGGCCGTGAAAAAACAGTTGCCCGCCTGCGCAAAGCAATTGATTATTTCGATGCGCTGTGATGTGCCACCCCGAAACCCGGAATCCGAAACCTTCCACCGTATGCCTAAAAAGAAAAAAACACCCAAAAAGGAGCAACCCAAAGTTCACGATGAACTGCGGGGATTCGATATCAAAATCAACGAGTTTGGGGAAATACAGTCAAACCTCGGCATCGAAAAGCTGAACGAATTTCTGAATGAAAATTTGGAGGACAAAAAGCTGGCAGAAAAGAAATTGAAAGACGAGGAAGAGTGAGGCTGCTTTCCCTGCCCGGCTGAGCTTATAGCGAAAAGAAGCGCAAATGGATTCAAGCTGCCAAGTTTTCTGGTAGCTCCAAAATGCCATTTTCCAGGCTCATTTTCTACACATCGCCCTCCTGTTTTTCTTCCTCTGTTTCCACCCGCTTCACTGCATTTTTTTTCAGCACATAATATTCCTTTCTGCTGCGGTAAATATCGATGGCCAAAAACATGGATTGCAGGAACGAAGAGTGGTCGGCCAGGTTTTTCCCAGCCAGGTCGAAGGCGGTGCCGTGGTCGGGGGAGGTGCGAATGCACGATAGCCCGGCCGTGAAATTCACCCCGCTGCCGAAGGTCAATGCTTTGAAGGGAATCAGCCCCTGGTCGTGGTACATGGCGAGTACCGCGTCAAATTTGTTAAACCGGCCGGAACCGAAAAATCCGTCGGCAGCATAAGGGCCGAATACCATCATGCCTTTTTTCTTGCATTCTATCACGGCAGGCCGTATGATTTTCTCCTCTTCATCGCCGAGCATTCCTTCCTCACCGGCGTGGGGGTTCAGGCCGAGAACGGCGATACTGGGCCGCTCACAGCCGAAGTCAATTTTCAGCGATTCATTGAGGATGAGCAGTTTGCTCACGATGGCCTCTTTGGTGATGGAGGAAGCAACGTCTTTCAGCGGTAGGTGCGCCGTCACGACGCCGACTTTGAGGGCATCGCTGGCCAAAAGCATCAGACTATCGGCGGCCTTGAATTCTTGCGTCAAATACTCCGTATGGCCCACGTGCCCGAAGCCTGCCAGTTGCATTGATTTCTTGTGGATAGGGGCCGTCACCAAGGCATCTATCAGCCCGAGATGAAGGTCACGAACTGCGGCTTCGAGGCTCATCTGGGCATATTTACCGCCCAATTCGGCCGGTTTTCCGAGGGTGATGTTCACCTCATCTTCCCAGCAATTGACGACGTTGACCTTATCGTGGGCCAGCCGTTCGGCGCTGCGCTGGCTCTGAAAAAACAGGTCGTCCAGGCCGGTGATATTCTTGTGATACGATACCACTTTGGAAGAGCCATACACCACGGGCACGCACAGTTCGAGTATTCGCTTGTGCGAAAGGGCTTTGAGGATGACCTCTAAACCAATGCCATTTACATCGCCAACGGAAATGCCAAGAACCGGTTTTTCGGTCTTGTTGGTTCGTGTAGCGTTTCTGGAAGTTTCAGTTACTAAATCCACAGGTTTTCCTTTTCTTTGGATATTGGATGCTGGATATTAGAGCAAAGCAAACATCGAGCACCGGGCATCAAGCAGCCCGCCCCGGTGGGCGGTGGTATCAAGCGACAAATGTAGCCATTAAACGTATGCGCGCAAAAAAATCCTACGGGCAGCATTTTCTTACCAACGAGGCCATTGCACAACGCATCGCCGGAAGCCTCACCACCGTGGACGGCAGCCCTCATTCCAACGTGCTGGAAATAGGCCCCGGCATGGGAATGCTCACTAAATACCTCTTGGGAAAAGACCTGAACCTGCTCGTCGTAGAGGCCGATGATGACATGGTGGATTACCTCTACAGGAATTTTATTCAGCTCCATGGCCGGGTCATCTCACAGGATTTTATGAAACTGAATCTGGAAAATCTTTTCCCCTCCAATTCCCATTCCCCAATCCCCAATCCCCAGTTCTGTATCATTGGAAATTTCCCGTACAACATCTCCTCCCAGATAGTCTTTAAAATGTTGGAAAACCGGCATTTAGTGCCTGAATTAGTGGGGATGTTCCAAAAAGAAATGGCAGAGCGCATCGTCGCCAGTCCGGGCAGCAAAGATTTCGGCATTATCAGCGTGCTGACGCAGGCTCATTACTCCGGCGAATTGCTTTTCAAAGTGGGCAACGGCAATTTCAACCCGCCGCCGAAAGTGCAGTCCGCCGTCATCCGGCTGCTGCGCAAAGATGGCGATTTAGGGTGCGGCCCGGAGCTGTTCCGGCGGGTGGTGAAACAGGCATTCAGCCAGCGCCGCAAGATGCTGCGCAACACGCTCAGGCCATTGGTGAACGACCCCGGAATGCTTTCCGAAGATTTTTTCCGGCAAAGACCGGAGGTGCTCAGCGTGTCGGACTTTGTGGCGCTGACCAACCGCATAGGCAGGCTGCAATAAATGCGTAGCGCAAAATCGCTGCGCCTGCGAGCCACTGCGTTCATCAGGCCTGATTATCCCGCCACTCTGGTTTCCTTTTTTCGAGGAAAGAGTTGATGCCCTCGTTGGCGTCGTGGGTTTCCATGAGTTGTTTGACGTACACCTGCTCCAATTGCGGAAGGAAGTTGCTGAGGATGTGGTTGAATTTTGCGCGGGCAGCCCGCACGGCAAAACGCAGCGACGAGGCGCTTTTGGGTAAAATGTGCAGCACCACCCATTGCTCCACCTCAACTTCAAGGGCCGTCTTATCTTCGAAAACGCCGTTCAAAATGCCGAGGTCTTTGGCCTCACCGGCGGTGATGGTCTTGCCGGTGATGAGCAACTCATCGGCTCTTGCCGAGCCGATTTTCTCCGGCAGAATAACAGAGGCGGGCGGTGGGAATACCCCCAACTGAATCTCCGGCTGCCCCAGCCGGGCGCTTTTATCAGCGAAAAGAAAATTGCACATCAGCGCCAGTTCCATACCGCCGCCAAGGCACTGCCCGGAAATCTTCGCCAGCGTGGGCACCGCCAAATCGCGGATGGAGTAAAAGAGTTGGTGAAATGAACGGAGCATGGTGGCAGCATACTCTTTCTGGTGTTCCTCCACGCTGGCGCCAAATGAAAAATGCTTCCCGGCGCCTTCGAAGGAGATGAGTTTCAGCCCCATTTCATTTTTGAAAGAATCGAGCACAGCCTGCAATTCTTCCATCATCACGTGGTCGAGCACATTGCCTTTGCCGTCGTCCAGCGTGATGGCGGCGACTTGCCGGTCGTGTGAATATGCGAGTTTGATTTTTTCCATTGTCAAATTTTTTTAGCTGTTTCACCTCACCCTTGAAACTGCGGCGAAATCGCCCGTTGCAATTCCTCGTTCCACTCGTGGCCTTCGGCGAGCAGTTGGCGGAGCTTCACAAAGTCCACCTCGCGGTGACCTTTGGGGCCATCGTTGAAAGCGCGGAAACCGGCCTTCGCCTCGGTCACCATGTTCAACATGAGCCATTCGCGGTTGGCTTCTTTGTTTTTGTCCCAATACTCCAGTTTTTTCTGGCGCAGCGAATTGATGGTTTTCAAGGTGCAGTTGGGGAAGGTAGCGAGCAGCCTGGCGATGTAGCTTTCCACCGCCTCGTCGAGCAGCGAGAGGTCAATTTCGCCTGCGGCGAGGAGTTCTTTGCCTTTGGCTAAAGCCTCCCCGGTTTTTGGTGTGCCATAAATGATGCGCCCATAGTCATCGAGCCAGCGTCCGGTTTCGACCAACGGGTTTGGGACGAACTTGCCGTCCACTTTGAGCGCTGGCACCACCTCCGAAATAAGGCCGTAATGCAGGGCTTGGTGCGCCGTCCAGGTTTCGCACATGGTCAGCGAATACATGGCCCGCTCAACGCCGGTGTACAAATGCAGGAAGTCCGTGGAGCCACCGACCGGGGCGCTGCCGTGTTTGGGGCCGGCCTGCCCGAAGCGGGCGAGGTCCTGGGCGATGGTAAAATCGCAGGCCATGCCTATCTCCTGCCCGCCGGCGATTCGCATGCCGTTCACCCGGCAGATGACGGGTTTGTCGCACAGCAAAATGGCCGTCACCATGTCGTTGAACAGGCGCATGTACTGACCGTATTCCTGCGGGTTGCCGGCGTAGTATTCTGCGTATTCCTTCGTGTTGCCGCCCGTGCAAAATGCCTTGTCGCCCACGCCGGTAAACACTACCGCCACCACGCTGCGGTCGTTGGATGCCTCCCGGAATGCCAGGATAATCTCTTTCACCGCCTTCGTGGTGTAGGAGTTGTATTGCTGCGGGTTGTTCAAAAAAATCCAGGCGTTGAACAGCCCCGCGGCGGGTTGGCCGTTTGCATCCTTGCACGGCCGTTTTTCAAAAATGATTTCGGAGAAATGGGTCTCCGTCAGGTTGTGATTCTTGAGTTCTTTCATTGTAAATTTTTTTTTTTGCCCACAGACTTTCCAGATTTATAAAACCTGGAAAGTCTATTCAGGCACGAGCACAGAACGCTTGCTGTACTTGTGCGCCAGCGTATTTTTAAAAACGTCGTTGATGGTGGAGAGCGGGAAGGTCTCCACGAAATTGCCAATCTTCAATTGGCCGTTGGCCACGAGTGCCATCACCTCCGGGTAAAGTTCCGGCTTGCAGCCCCAGGTGCCGGTGAGCTGTGCATCGAAGGCCATGAGGTTGCTGAGGCGCACCTCGAGTTTGTCCATCGTGAAGCCCACTACCGACATCGTTGAGGCGAAGGTGATGAGGTTGAAAGCCAATTCCTGCCCGGCGGCGGTGCCGGAGAATTCAAAAATCTTCCAGCCGTATTTTGGTGCGCCGAGGTCTTTGGCGATTTCCCGCACCCTGTTTTTCACCTCCCGGAGGTCCAGTCCCCGGCTGTTCAGGGTAGCGTCAATGCCGTTCTCTTTTACCTGCCGCAATTTTTCGTCGCTGATATCTATGGCGAGCACCTTGGCCCCCATGATTTTGGCGATGAGCGCACCGTAAAGCCCGACGCCTCCGACGCCGGTGACGATGGCGAAATCGCCTGCTTCCAGTTCCGATTTTTTCACCACCTGGTAAGGCGTGGAGATGGCATCGGCGATGACACAAAGCTGCTCTAACGAATATTTTTCCAAAGCGGCGTCCGTAACGGGGCAAAGGTAGCGGTGCGGCACTTTGATGTGCGAGGCAAAGCCGCCGTGAAAATCGTTGCCGGGCATGCGCTGGTTTTGGCAAATGTTGCTGCGGCCCTTGCGGCACAGGTCGCACTCGCCGCAGGGCAGCACCGCCGGGATGATGACGTTTTTGCCTTTCCATTTGGGCGGGCCTTCGACCACCGTCCCGCTGATTTCGTGGCCCAGCGTGAGCGGCAGTTCGTGTTTCGTTTTTACGCCGGAATGCCAGAAACTGATGTCGGTATGGCAAACCCCGCACCCGGCGATTTTTACCAAAACCTCATCGGGCGAAACCTCCGGCCAGGCGCTTTCCACCCGCCGGAAGGGTTCGTTCAAGCCGGTCATTTGCCATTGGTACATGAAGTGATTATTCATATTACCGAGAAATTGAGAAAACCGCCATGTTGCTCTATTGCGGCAGGACTTTGGTCACAGGTAGGTAAGCGCGTTCTCAAAAGAGATTTGTAGGAAGCGGCAATGGGAATTCTATATCATATTTCGCAAATCACCAAAGAGGAACATTACCGAAGGTTTCTCGTATTTCGAGCACTGGGTACATTTTTTATTTCTTGGAGGATTTATCATCCTTTCGGGTGAAGAAACTGCCACGGGAGATGCAAAAAAGATACCGTAGAAAGCACAGTTTCTTCAACCAACTTATGCACTAAAAAGACATCGTCGTTATTCTACACCTTTCCTTTACTTTTATTGGTAAGTATAATTTTCATAGAAAACCCCCTGAAACACTAGATTTTTTGGAAGCCCCAAGCCCTTGTTGCCGTTTTTAGAAGTCCTGCAAAACTTTGCCTTAAAGCGTCCCTTCACTTCCAAATTAATGGTGTCCAAATATTCGACGTTATAAAAGCCTTCGTCTGCATCAACCAACTTGTATTCATACCCTTCAAGGTCTTCACCAACAGTTTGGTGAAAGGATACCCTAGCTTTTTCGTACAGGATATTTTTAGTGGTAAGTTCAAATTCTCCGATACTATATGGCAAGCGACCAAAACCAAGCGAATTGATTAGCTGGCCTTGATTCCTGGATTGAGCAAAAACATAGTTCATTACACGATTGACGGTATCATATTCAAGGAAAGGAAGACAATCCTCTATTTCTCCATTCAAGTAAACAACCGTCTCGTCAAACTCCACGTCGTCTGGCAGCATAACCTCGGTTGGATCTTTTTCACACCCGGTGATCGCCATTAATAAGGCAATGGAAAAGAACAATGGCATCAGTAAATTTCTCATAATTTGACAAAACGGATTTTGATTGGTTCCTCTTGTTCTGGAATTTTCATGGAAAGGATGTAAACACCAGCACTGAAACCTGAAAGATTTATTGAAAATTGATTGAAGTCCTCTTCGACAGGATTGAAAGTACCCAATACCCTTCCACTTATGTCGAGGACGGTTAAGTAGCTTCCAGTTACAACGCCTTTAACCGTCAGGAATTCAGTGGTGGGTTCGGGGTTACAGAAACTTGGCCATTAAAAGGAACAAATAAAGATTGGCCGACACTAGCAGACCTGTCTTCTCCTCCGCTGCCTTCTCCAAAGCAATCAATTCTATGGATTTGAAAAAAATCAAAAGAAGTATGACCAGCAGCATCGGTAACCGTCACCCTTAAAGTTGTCCATGTTCCGGGAAGGTTAGCAGGGTTCATAAGTATCCAGGAACTCGACGTACTGACCTGGGTATAGTTATAGATTCCAGTTTCACTGACTTCCCAAACATAAGATAGTGGGTAAACTATGCCTGGCGCTGGTGGGATATTTACTTGATAAGGATAATAACCTTGTGTATTGCAAACTTCTTCAGGTCCTGAAATTGTCACAAGGAACAAGGCACCTGGAGGGTCGCCGCTCCATGGTGGATCCTCCCGGAAACAGCTAACCTTACCCGCTCTTTTTTTGACCTTTTTTGCATTGTTGTTTTCGTCACTTCCAGTGGCAAGACCCATAAAAGGTGTATCAGGATTCGACCAACGACCTATTCTCGTTCGCCCTGGTTGGCAGGTAAGTTGGGTCATGACGGTTTTCATAGTATTTCCCACAAGGGTTCCGTGGTGATTCGACCAGTTATCACATGAACTTACGTCGCAAGTCAGGCATCTTTGATGCCTTGCCCCCAAAATGTGCCCCACTTCATGTGTCGCTGTCATCGTGCCATCACCAGCTGGGTCAATTTCAGCTACTGCATAGGCGCGAGCATTGGAGGCCTTAAGAAAAGCTGTTCCAATTGCGCCTATACCAGGATGCGGTCCAGTGAGCAGCACAACAATATCTGCATAACTTGCATCCCGTAAATTTTGTGCCGTAGAATTCTCGCATACATCATCAAGATCGTCATGTATGTCTGTATTTTCAACAAAACCAGACAGTAAGGTAACATTGGCTGGTACAAAAATAGCATCAACTCCACTTCCGTTAGCAGTCGAATTGAGTTCAGCAATAATAGTTTGAGCTACAGTTGCCGGAGGATCTATACCCGTAGCAGCCGCTGCAGGAGTGAATAGAAATAGCACTCGAATTATATCTGATTCACAACCAAACCTATCCTCAACTTCATCGTCATCTTCGCCTTCTTCAATGACTTCTGTACCGCAGGAATTTTGACTTTCTATGATTTCTTCATCGTAACGGACCAGAACAGTTCTTGTGGGTGAAAGGCTAATAATCCCATAGTAATTTTCAGAAGTAGCAATATAAGCACTTCCAGAAACCCCATCCTGCCATTTAACTATTCTGAAATAGCTGCCGTTCAGGTTGTACCCTACCCAATTGTAAGTGCCAGGCTGTTCAGAATAAGGAAAATCAGCCTCGAAGGTCGTGGAAGTTTCATTCGGTAAGCTGACTTCGAGTAGTCGTCCGTTCAATGCGCTTTCAAAATTGTCGATAGAAATATGCCAGTAGTCTAATACTCGTGGGCTCTGACTGATGGTAGCTAATTTCGACTGTTCAGCACTAGTTAAAGATCCTTCTGAAGGATGAAGGATTTCCAAGAAAGCATTCTGAGTATGGCAAGGAATTGAGAATGATGCTAAAAGGAGCAGAATGACTGGTAAAAAGGCTTGGTGAGTTGAGACTTTGCTCATCTTATTGAAATTTTGATTTTACTTTCCCGAAAACAAAAGTTAAGCATTGACTCTTTTTTCATGAAACTTTGAATTGTTCAGTGTGGCAAACCTAACTCTATTTTTCACGAATTCAATAGGTATTACAATTTTTCACACCGGTTTTTTTGCAGAAAAGAAAACAAAAAGTTCATTCTGGCAAACCATGCTACTTGGTAGTCGGATTTTCAAACAACACCGCCATCCCCTGCCCGCCGCCGATGCAGGCGGAAGCGATGCCGTATTTCACTTTCCGGGCGTTCATTTCCCTCGAGAGGGTGAGCGACAGCCGTGTCCCCGTTGCCGCCAGCGGATGCCCCAGCGCGATGGCCCCGCCGTTG
>SCUG01000309.1 GCA_004297645.1 Saprospiraceae bacterium
AGGGAATCGTTTTTCTTTAGTTAAGTGCAAATCCACAAATGGTCGTCAAAAACTAATGCCATGCTAAAATCTCCACTTCCCCGCCATTTTTCAGAAAAAAAGCTACGCGACAGCTATGCGCGGGTAGCCTGGTTTTACAACGCCTGGAGCCGGCTGACCGAATCGAAGGCCGCTGCGAAGGTGCTCGAATGGGCCGCCATCCAAAACGGCGGGCGTGTGCTGGAAGTGGCCGTTGGCACCGGGCTGGTTTTCACTGAAATCGTGCGCCGGAACCCCGATGGGGAAAACGAGGGTCTCGACCTGTCGCCCGCCATGCTGGCCCGGGCCAAAAAACTATTGGGCCTCACAAAGGGACGTTACCATCTGCAAACGGGCAACGCCTTCGACTTGCCATTCGGCGACGCCAGCTTCGACCTTTTGGTCAATAATTTTATGATAGACTTGGTGCCGGAAAAAGATTTCGGGAGATTACTGTCGGAATTCCACCGGGTGCTGAAACCGGGTGGCCGGGCGGTGATTTCCACTATGGCCTTCGGCCAAAAATGGTACAACCGGTTTTGGCATACCGTGGCCCGGTGGCTTCCGGGCCTGCTCACGGGGTGCCGCCCTGTGGACATTGGGTGGCCCCTTGCTGATGCTGGCTTTGAGTTGAGCAAAATGGAAACAGTTAGCCAAAACACTTTTCCGGCTACCGTTTATTTGGCGCAAAAACCCGCGACATAGGTTCTTTCCCTTCGTCTCAGAAAAGCCAGAACCCGATCGCACGCTGGGCGAACCATTTCCGGCACAATTCCTGTTTGGGCAAATAGGCGTTCTCAAAGAGAACATCTGCCCCTTCCCTGCATTCACGGAATTTTTTACTAAAGTCAAAATAGAAAGCACTTATATTGCTTGGCTCCAGCAATAAGGTGTAACTTAACGGCTCTCAAAAACAAAAACTACTTCCCTTGCATCCAGGCCCATGACTAAAACACTAACTATTTTCATTCTGCTAATTTCGGCTTCAATGGACGCCCAGGTTTCCATCAACAACTTAGCTACGGAGACTAACTCGTTTTTGTGCCAGCCAGGTGTTACTAACAAAACGCCGGGCAAAGGGGCCTCCATTTCTTACGATTTTAATCCCGATTTTCAGATGAGGCCACCCGGTGCCGAACGTTCCAGCGAAGTGCGGCGCAATGAGCGTTTCAAAGCTAAACTTAAAGTGCCCATCGTCAATAGCAAGAAGTTTAAAGCGATGTTGGGTTTCCATTATTCCATCGAACGCTACCATTTCGATAAAATAGACCCCGAATACAATCCATTAT
The DNA here is from genome assembly GCA_004297645.1 of Saprospiraceae bacterium. Taxonomy (GTDB): domain Bacteria; phylum Bacteroidota; class Bacteroidia; order Chitinophagales; family Saprospiraceae; genus UBA6168. The sequence goes on from SCUG01000309.1 coordinate 1,308, forward strand.
TCAAACGGCTGAATGATACAGCACTGAAATCGGCAGGCATGGCCGCCTATTTCGTCGTTCCCATCAACGAAAAATATTACACTTCTTTCCGGCTGAGCGCTTCCTGGCTGGGCGATTACAAAGGATTTATAAGCCTCGACAGCCGCTATGGCGTGTACCGGGCGGCTGGTTTGTTCGGGGTGAAACAGCGCGACGATTTGGAATATGGCATCGGCCTGCTTTATACGAAGAGTTTCGTCAATACCAGTTTGATACCGTTCGGTTTTTACAACCGGACATTCGACAAACATTGGGGCGTCGAGATGGCCATTCCTGTGAGCCTTAAAGGCCGGTACAACTTCAAAGAGGGAAGAATGATGCTGTTCGGCACGGAGTATTCAAGCCAGAATTATGCGATGAACGTCGCCAAACCGGTGTCGAACCCTTTCCTCAAACCGGTGGAAAGAGCACCTTTCCATTACCACCGTTCCTCGCTCGACCTGACGGCCAGCTATTGTCATCAACTCAGCGGATGGACTTGGGTAGAGCTGAAAACGGGATATGCTTTCAGCCTCAAATCGAAAGCCAAGGACCTTCCGGAAAATAAATCGTATGACCTGAAACCCTCTGGCAGCATGGTGGGCATGGTGACGGTTTTTCTTTCCCCACCCAAATATTTAATAACCAAATAGGCTTCTCACTTCCCGGCGTACAACGCCATGTATTTCGAAACGTATTTCCCGATAATATCGAATTCGAGGTTTACCCGGTCGCCGGGCTTCAGCGACTGGAAATTGGTGTGCTCCAAAGTATAGGGTATGATGGCCACTGAGAACTGCACCATACCCGCTGATTCAACGGGGCTGACCACCGTGAGGCTGACGCCATTGATGCAGATAGAGCCTTTGTCCACGAGGATGTGCTCCGGCTGAAGCGGGTACTCGAAGCTGAAAACCCAGCTTCCGTCCATGGCTGCCACGCCCTTACATTCAGCGGTGGTATCCACATGACCCTGCACCATGTGGCCGTCGAGGCGGGCATTGGTTTGCATGGCCCGTTCGAGGTTAAGGAGGGCGCCTTTGGCCAGGAGGCCGAGGTTGCTGCGTTGCAACGTTTCGTCAATGGCCGTGACGGTGTGGGTGCCGCCATCCTGAGCTACCACGGTGAGGCAGACGCCATTGTGGGCAACGCTTTGGTTCACCCTCAATTCATGCGAGATAGAAGAGGCAACGGTGAAATGCTTGTTGGTACCCTCGCAGCGAATTTCTTTTACGGTACCGGGAGTTTCTATGATTCCAGTAAACATTGGCCGGTAGTTGGCAGTTGGCAATTGGCCCCTATCGGAATGAGCAATTAGCCAGCTTTGTAAGTTGCATTTTGAAAGGCACTAAATTAGGAAAGAGGTGGACAATGGTATGGGCGAACGCCATGATTTATGGCATCGGAACATTTGAAAGGCAGGTAAAGAAAAATGGAGGCCACTCCGTACGAGCGTCCTCCATTTTACAAATTCATTCGCTAAGAAATACAGAAAAACGATAATAATGAATGCAATTTGACTTCCTTTTCCCAATCCCCGAAATGGAATATGCCAGCGGAGACAATCCGTAGATAATTAGCAGTAGGGGGTAGAAGTACCATTTTTTACAATCGTTTCAAACCAGGTATAATTTGAAAATGCTACAGACAATAGGTGCGCCATTGCCACGCGAACCTGTTTTATTTTTGACCTTTGCACCCGTCCACACAACACCCTGCGAACTGCCGCCGTCTTTAGAGCACATTGGAAATTCGCTCAAGGAAAGCGATTTGCCATCGAAAACGTGGAAATAAAAACTAACTACATGATGCCCGTACTAAATACTCCTCCCCTTCTTTCCCGCCCGATATTCCTTTTACCCTGCCTTTTGGCCCTGCTGCTGATGGCCAGTTGCGACACGGAAGACGAGCCAATTCCCGCGTATTTAACCATCGGGTCGTTCGAACTCGAAGCCACCAACATGCAGGTGCATGGCAGCATTTCCCAAAAGATTACCGAGGGCAAAGCCTTCGTCGTGGACAAGGCCTCTGGCGTTACGCACCAGTTGGGCACTCTGACCCTCCCGGCCACCGTGCCGGTGCTGCTCAGCGGGGAAGTAGAGGTGAACGTGGATCCCGTCATCAGGGCCAACGGCAATAGCCTCTATCCCGGCATCTATCCGTTCTATGAGCGGTACACCACCACGCTCGACCTTACGCCGAATGTAGATGCATACGTGAAACCCGTCACGCGCTACAAGGCGGAGACGGTGTTTGAGTTTATCGAAGATTTCGAAGGCACCGGCCACTTGTTTCAAGACGACCGCGATGAAAACCCGCTGACTTTTCTCGAAAATTCCAGCGAGGATGTTTTTGAGGGGCAGTTTTCCGGCAAAGTCACCCTCGACACCGCCAACACTGTTTTCGTCGTGGGCACTAATCAAAAATACTTTCTGGATTTCAGCACGGTAGGCAAAGTGTTCATGGAAGTCAATTACAAAACCGATATTCCTTTAGAGTTCGGCGTGCTGGCGGTGGATGCCGTGGGTGGTGAGTCGCCCAATTTCGAGTTCGTGGTGTTGGCGAAAGACGAGTGGAACAAGATATATTTCGACATGACCGACTTGGTGGCCACTTCCTCGCAGAAAGAATTTTTCTTTGTCATCCGTGGCATTCTGCCGTTTGAAAACGGGCAATACAAGCCCGAAGTAGCGAATGTCTGGCTCGACAACATTAAACTTCTCCATTTTTAAATGGATATTCGCACAGCTACCTGATGACCGCTCGAAAAACAGACACCTACTTTTACCGCACCGCCGACTTTGTGGCGGCCATGCTCGCCTGGGCCTTGTTTTTTTCTTACCGCAAATGGATTGAAGGCGTGCCATTGGGCATGCAGGTATTCAATGACCTGAATTTTTATTACGGCATCCTCATCATTCCCTCCGGATGGTTTCTCTTTTACAACCTCTTCGACGATTACAAAGACGTGTACCGCCTCTCGCGGCTCGCCACGCTGGTACGTTTGTTTTTCCTCACCCTCATCGGTGTCACTTTCCTGTTTTTCACCCTCATGCTGGATGACTTCGTCAAAGATTTCCACACGTATTACCGCTCGTTTGGCATGCTGTTCGGGTTGCATTTTAGCCTCACCTGCCTCGTGCGGATGATTTTGCTGAGCCGCACGCACCGCCGGTTGGAAAGAGGGGTGGTCACCTTTCCTACGCTGCTCATTGGCGGCAACAAGCGCGCAGCAGAACTTTATCAGGATATCGCGGGGCGCAAAGTGGGACCCGGCTACCGGTTCGCCGGCTACATCAACACCAACGGCCACGTCAGCCAAGCCATTCTTCCTTTGCCCTGTTTGGGGCACTTAGACCAACTCGCCGAGGTTATCAAAACACACCAAATCGAAGACGTCATCATCGCCATCGAGACCAGCGAGCACCAGCGGCTCAAGGACATCCTCAGCGAGTTGTTCGACTTTGGCGACAAGATTTTCATAAAAATAATACCCGACATGTACGACATCATGCTGGGGAATGTGCGCATGAGCGAGGTGTATGGGGCCGTGCTTATCCAGATAAAACAAGAGCTGATGCCCAAATGGGAGCGCCTGCTCAAGCGCCTGATGGACGTGGTGGTGTCTGCTTTGGTGCTGGTTATTTTGTCGCCGTTCATGTTATACCTCATGCTCCGGGTGCGCCTATCTTCCCGCGGCCCGGTTTTCTTCCGGCAGGAGCGCATCGGGCTAAACGGCCAGCCTTTTCAGCTCATAAAATTTCGCTCGATGTATGTGGACGCAGAGCAACAGGGGCCGCAGCTATCGAAAGAAAACGACCCCCGGTGCACACCCTGGGGAGCTGTGATGCGCAAGTGGCGCCTCGACGAACTGCCCAATTTCTGGAACGTGCTTTCCGGCGACATGTCGCTGGTAGGCCCCCGCCCCGAGCGCCAGTTTTTCATTGACCAAATCTTGAAAAAGGCCCCGCATTACCGGCACTTGCTGAAAGTACGCCCCGGCATCACCTCGTGGGGGCAGGTCAAATACGGCTACGCTTCCAATGTAGATGAAATGATTCAGCGGCTGAAATTCGACATTCTGTACATCGAAAATATGTCGCTGGCGCTCGACATGAAAATCATTTTTTACACCTTACTGGTACTCATACAAGGCGAAGGGAAGTGAGGTTTCCGCTGTAAAAAATAATACCTTTGCCTGCCGGAAAATGAAATGCGCTGGCCGGGAATCGTTCAGAATCAACCATTTTCAGGGAAGAAATAATGACAAACCCAATACTCCGAAATATCGCCACCGTTATTTCCATCCTCTTCCATCCGCTGCTCATCGTGACGTATATGCTCACCCTCCTTTTGGTGGTCAATCCTTACCAGTTCGGGGTTTACAGCATCGTGGAGCAGTGGAAGTTAGTGTTGTTGGTGTTTCTGTCCACATTCATCATGCCTGCGTTTGCCGTGGTGATGATGCGGTCGCTCAACATGGTGAGTTCCTTCGATTTGGAGGACAAACAGGAACGTATCGGGCCTTATATCATCACGGGCGTTTTTTACATGTGGATGTTTATCAACTTCAAAAACAACCAGGCCATACCGCTGGCCCTCACCGTGGCAATTTTAGGCGCTACCATTGGGCTGTTCATCGCCTTCTTTGTCAATAATTTTACTAAAATTAGTGCCCACGCTGTGGGCATGGGGGGGCTTGTGGGCATGACTGTCGTGAACACACTCTATTTCAATTACGACACCTTCTCGCTCAATCTGGGCCGTACCGGGGCATTCGAAGTGAGCACCAATTTCCTGTTGCTGGTCATACTGGTGCTTGCCGGTGCCGTCTGCACATCGCGCCTACTGCTAAATGCGCACACCTCCAAACAACTGTACGGCGGCTTTGCGGCGGGTTTTCTTTCCCAGTTTATCGCACTGTATTTTCTCGCCTGAAATCACCCACTACCTGCACGCTCCATGCTTCGGCTTTGGCAGCAAAGAGGGCTTTCGTTCGCTTCCAGGTAGCGCTAAACAACGCTGATTGGCGGTAGGCATCGAGCGCAGTTTCATTTTCCCAAATGCTGAAAGTAAAAAGCACGGCGGGGTTGCCCACGTCCTGCAAGAGTTCGAGGTGAAGGCATCCATCGAGTGCCTGGATTTTGGGTTTTACTTCTTCAAAAATGGCATGGAATGCGGGCACTTCGTCCTCCCTGAAAGTCATTTTTACGATGCGCTTAATCATGCTAAATGGAATATTACTGGCAAAGAAAAACCTCCTGACCCGAACCGGAGACGGCAGGCCAGGAGGCTTTGATGTAGGTGAAAAACTCCATGCCGCGTCAGGCACCGAGGTAGTGCTTCAGCAATTTGCTGCGGTTGGCAGTGCGGAGTTTGTTGATGGCTTTGTCTTTGATTTGGCGTACCCGTTCACGAGTCAGCCCAAACTTATCGCCGATGTCTTCCAGCGACATGGGGTGCTCTATTCCGATGCCAAAATACAGCTTGATGACGTCGCATTGCCGGTCGGTGAGGGTACTCAGCGAGCGCTCTATTTCCAGCCGCAGCGACTGGGTATATTCCAAGTCTTTGTCGGTCTTGGCTGAAAGCCGGTTTTCGAGTACATCGAGCAGTGAGTTGTCTTCGCCAACGACAAATGGTGCATCCATAGATACGTGGCGGGCTGCCACGCTGAGAGTTGTCTCCACCTCTTCGGTAGGCATTTGGAGCAGGGTAGCCAATTCATCGGCCGAGGGTTCCCGCTCAAAATTTTGCTCCAGCTCTGAGAAAGCTTTGTTGATTTTATTCAGGGAACCCACCTTGTTGAGTGGCAACCTGACGATGCGGGATTGCTCGGCGAGGGCCTGCAAAATGGACTGCCGGATCCACCAAACCGCATAAGAGATGAACTTAAAACCCCGGGTTTCGTCAAACCGTTGGGCGGCTTTTATCAGGCCGAGGTTGCCCTCGTTGATGAGGTCGCTGAGGGAAAGGCCCTGATTTTGGTATTGCTTGGCCACCGATACCACAAATCGCAGGTTAGCCTTGGTGAGCTTTTCGAGCGCTATTTGGTCGCCCTGTTTTATCCGCTTGGCCAGGTCCACCTCTTCTTCGGGCGTCAGCAAATCTACTTTACCGATTTCCTGAAGGTACTTTTCAAGCGATTGGCTCTCCCGGTTTGTTATAGATTTTGTAATTTTTAGCTGTCTCATGTAGCCACGTCTTTATTTATGTTCTATCGTCTTCAACATCTTGGTAAAGAAAGGAGTGTTTCAAAAATACTGCCGCTAAAATTTTCAACAATAAGACTTGTGAAATGCGTTTTATGAAAAATGCTTATTCATCTTACTGGCTTTTGGGGCATACAAAAGAAAGGTGCGGCAAAAATAGCCATAATGCCTTTGGGTGTCAAGTATAATAAATGCCTCGCCGGTTAATATCCGCGTTTTTTATTCAGAACGGGCTGATAGTTATACTGTCGAGCGTTAGGTTTTGCCCATCCCGGATATTTGGCGCTGGCTTCGCTGGCTTAGGGGTTTGGGGGCGAAGCCCCCAATATCCCCTCCCCCCGGCGCCGCCGGAGGCGGCGCCGGGGCACACAATGTCAAGTGTTAG
>SCUG01000310.1 GCA_004297645.1 Saprospiraceae bacterium
TTCATGATAATCACATTACCGACTTTGACTATGGAATCGCCTTCGACAATCCCTGTGGATTTTTGGGCACGCTCCGGTGCAATGATTTATTGGGAACTCAAACAGTCGGGCTTCAATATTCAGGAACTGCCATCACTGGACTGCAATTCGAAAGGGGAAACCATTGGTTAGGAACATACAATCAATGGGGTGCCTTTCACGACCCTGCCAATCCAAACCTAATTTCTAATCACTATCGGGCAAGGCCGAATCCGGTTTTTAATGAATTTCCACCAACTTGGTCACCAGCTAACTGGTTTCTTCAAGGTATTTTTACTCCTCCATGCCCTGCTGACCCGGAATGTGGCACTCCTCCCGGCGGCGAGTTTAATGAGGTAAATTCAATGGATTCGCTTGTTGCGCAAGGAGAGGTTGAAGGTTTAGCGGGCATTATTTGGTCAACTAACAAATACCTGTATGGCAGGCTGAAAGATAATCCTTCCCTGCTCGAAGGCAATTCCCTGATGCAGTCTTTCGTGAGCGCCCATGAAAACATGCCCTTGGGACAATTTTATACGATTGGCAAAGCCATCGAAACCTTTTACCAAATAGATTCTGCCACGCAGGTTTTGCTGAACGCCAATCAACATGTTATCGAAGCCAATCTGGCAGAGATTGAAACCATTGACGAAGAATTGGCTGTCCTTTCTCCCGGGCCCCAATACGATTCTCTCCTTCAGCAACTCCAGGAGCTAACCGACCTCATCACCCAACTTACGGAAGAAAATGCAGGCATTTATCAGGGCCTGCACGACGCACGGGTACAGCAGGCGGATGCACTGTTAAGCATCAACAGCGCCATTTCCACTTCGGAAGCTTATGAAACGAATGAAAAGGAATTTTTCGACGTCTATCTCCGGACGATTGCCAAAGACAATGGGCAGGTAACCCCAACTCAACTAACCACTTTAGAAAACATTGCTTCCCAATGCCCTGCCGAAGGAGGAAGGGCGGTTTACTGGGCCATAGGGCTGCACGGTCACCTGGATGGAGGCTTGCTGGAAATACAGGAATGCGGTTTGGGTGGACGCAGCGATGACTCCTCTAATGGTAAGGGGATTAAACAAGCAAATAGCTTTACATTGTATCCCAATCCGTCATCTGGTGATTGCAAATTGGTCTATGAATTAGGCGAGGATAACGAAGGAAAAATTTTGGTCGCCGACCAGTTTGGCAGGGAGGTTAGCGCCTATAAAATTTCGAACACCTCCGGCCAACTGATTTTGGCTGACTACCCCTCCGGTTTCTACTTTATACACTTGGTGGTTAATGGTCAAGCCATCCAAACTGAAAAACTGGTTCGGCTTTAATTTATTTCACCTTAGTGCGTGGGCGTAGCATGATGCGCCCACGCACTTTCTTTTTCCTGCATAAATTGTAATTCCAATGAAGAACATGCCTTTTCTTTTCCTGCTTTTTTTCTGTTCTGTCCTCAAAGCTCAAAAGGAAGATCACGTCTGGCTTTTCAGCCATACGTACGGCTTACCGGAAGCCACACAGTTGGATTTCAATTATACTCCACCGGAATTAGTTACTGTTGAAAGAGAGATGTATTTAATGGCTACTAACGCCTCCATCTGCGATGAAGATGGAAATTTGCTCATGTACACCAACGGCATCTGGATTGCCGACAAGTTGGGCGAGATGATGGAAAACGGGGACAGTCTCAACCCAGGAGATTGGGCAAATGCTGCCGGAGACGCCGGTTATGTAGTAGCACAAGGCGCTTTCTTTATACAGAAACCGGGAAATGACAATCTCTATTATCTTTTCCACATGTTTCAGGATTACCTCGGTGGCGGCGTTCCTCTTACGAAATTTTATTATTCCCTGATTGACCTCGGCTTTAATAATGGCTTGGGGAAAGTAGTGGAAAAGAATGTTCCCTTGCTTACAGGCGACTACCTTCTAAACTACAACCAGGCGACGGCCGTCCGCCACGCCAACGGGCGGGACTGGTGGATTGTCGTGCCTAACCACATGCAGCCTCAATACTTCCGGTTTTTGCTGACGCCGGAAGGTATTCAAGGACCTTGGATGCAGGAAATTGGCTTCAAAGAGCCTACCGATAACTGGTGGGACTATTCATTCGGGCACAGGATATTTTCGTTGGACGGAGTCAGGTTTGCCGATTATGATTTTCTGAATTACATCCAGATTTTCGATTTTGACAGGTGTACCGGACTGTTAAGTAATCCAGTTAAGATTGATTATCAATTAGACCCATCATGGAATAATGGAGATGCAGCTATTGCTTTTTCACCTTCTGGCAGATTTCTTTATATGACTCGTGCTAAAAACGGCTATGAGTTGGTTCAATATGATGTACTGTCGCCCGATATCCAAGAATCAGAACAGGTATTAGTATTTTGCAATGAACCAAATGGTTTAATATGTGGAATTGGGAATATGCTGCTTGGTCCTGATGGGCGTATCTATGTTGACGCAGGCGACACTATCGCTTTTCATGTAATAAACAAGCCTGATAGTTTGGGTTTAGCTTGTGAATTTTCTTACAAAGGCTTTCCTTTTCCGGTTTCTTATCCTAATGGAATCATGCCCTACTTTCCCAACTACCGCCTCGGTGCATTAGAGGGCAGTGAGTGTGACAGTATCACTTCAAGTGCTGAGGTACTGGTACGGCCCACGGCTTTCTTCATCGGTTCGCCTAACCCTGCCTCCGGCCCCGTCACCTTGCAATACGAACTGCCAGAAGGCTCAAATGGTTATTTCATCGTCTCGGATATAATGGGCAGAGAAATAGAGCGCCATTTTGTTGAAGAACCTGTCGGATTGCTCCGCCTCGCAAGTTACGATTCCGGCCTCTACCTGATTCGTTTGGTAGTGGATGGAAAAGTAGTCCAGTCCGAAAAACTGATTCAGTACTGACACAACCCTAAATGGCTCGTAGGCAAAATTTTTTGCCTACGAGCCATTTCATCATTTGACAACTTTTCAAAACTCCATCCCAATGAATAAAATTTTGCCTTCCGTGCTACTTTGCTGTTATTGTGGCAATATGTTCTCTCAAAGCCATTCAGATATTTGGCTCATTGGCCGCACCCTTTTTCCGTTTGAAGCCATTCAGTTCGATTTCATGAGCGGGTTGCCAACTCAATCCACAGTTTACACTGGGATATATATGGGCAGTGCTACCAATTCATCTATTGGCAATGAAAATGGCGAACTGCTCATGTATACAA
>SCUG01000311.1 GCA_004297645.1 Saprospiraceae bacterium
CCGCCAATCTTTTCTGCCCGTGAAATCGTTAAAATCGTAGGTGTACGGCAAATTGCCGTTCAATTTGCTTGGTCGGGTGAAGAACTCGTACAATGCAAAGTTTCCTGCCGTTTTGTACTGCCCAACTCCTTTTTCTTCGATGAAGGCTTTCAAGGTTTGAGAAGTCGCCGCAATGTCTTGGCAATATTTGTCGTAGTCCAACTTACCTTCCTCGAACGACCATTCCGTGAGAAAAACCGCCCGTTTGAAATCCAACGGCAATTTCCCTTCGAGCATTTGGGCGATTTCGTTGTAGGCTTTGTTGAAATACTCGTCTTTGGTCACAAGTGTATCCTTCAAAGCCACTTGCGGCGTGGTTTTTACTTCTTCGACCAAAATAGCGGGCTTTTCTTTCTCGCTTTGGCAGCCGAGCAAAGCGAACAAAAGCAATATTGGCAAGTATCTTTTCATATTTTATTTCTTTTTTCTTCTTGTTTCGCCCAACGGTGGCACTCACGCCGTGCCGCCCTGCGTTGGGCTTGCGGGTTGGGCTTTGGGCGGCATGGGCGTTGAGTGCTTTGTTAGCGGCATTTTATCTTTTTCATTCTATTGCCAAATCTTATAGCCCCTAAAACTATTACCGTCAAACAGAATCAATATTTCGCCTTCAGAATCAACTCCTATAGAACGACGGAAAAACTGGTTCTTGATAAAGTGGTGGTTCGGTGCTTTCATACTCTTTACAGTTCCCCCATCCTTGGTTGAGATAATATACAATATCCCATCCGACCCGCCTACGATGAACAAATAGTCGTTGACTATGATTGGACGACTTGGTGTTGTTGATATTTCCGTCTTCCAGATAATGTCTCCTTCGTCAAGGCTCAACTTGTAAAGATTTCCATCCTCCATTGGACAAAACAGGCCATCCTTTGACGCTATCGGCACAGAAGTGAGCATATCCCTTGGTAGTGCTTTTCTCCATAGTTCTTTACCATCCTTTGTCGAAATGCAAAAAGCATTGTCATAAGCGACCAAATATGCTTTATCACCCATTATTATAGGCTGTTTTGTCACGCCGTATCCATCCTTGTTTGCGGGATAAGCCACGCCCTCCAAATTGATTTCATGGGTGTTGGAGTTCAACAAGTGCCATTTTGCATGAGTCTCGTTTGAGCCGTACCTCATTGTAATGGAAGTGAAAAGCACTTGGGTATCGTTCACCTTCACTGGTGTCCTTATGAGCAGTTTAGAACTGTCGGGCCAACTTACTGAATAAATGGACTTAGCTTCTCCATTTTTAGAATTGACTTCATAAATATGAGATTTTCGTTCATCCCAGTCATTCACAGCTTGCAAAATGGTGTAGTTTGTGTAAGGTTCGAGAAATTGTTCGGGATTGCCTGAATATTGGTATGTCCAAAGGCTTTTTCCAGTCTTTATGTCTATGGACTTTAACGCTCCACCACACGGCACGACCATTCCATGCTTTGAAATATACGGAGCCATGTTATAATAAACCTTCCCCGTGCATGAGGTATCCGTTACTTGCCAAAGTATGCCGCCCTGCTTCATATCCATTGCATAAAAAGCAGGTACAAAATTGTCCAACAACTTTGCTGTAATTGCCATATCCCCAACTTGTAAGGGATAAATGCTTTCTGCTGTACCCTCGGAACTTTCAAATATGGGTGCGCGCCACAACTGTTTAAGCTGCAGGTTTCTCTCCTTGGGTTTGCAACCGCTTGAAAGAAAGGCAAGGAAGGATATTAAAAGGAATGAGGTTCGCCGGGTTAACCCGGCGAACCTCATTTTATTATAATAGGTCATCATGGACATAGCTTATTTTGGGACTATAAATGCTGCCCCGGCACCGCCATTGAACAAATCCTGAAAGGCATTGCCAATCGGTGCATATTCCCAGAACTGCTCCTGCATGTGGTTAACGCCTTTAGCCTCGTAGGTTTTGGCAGCCCCAGCCAGTAGTTGTTCTGTTTTCAACAATAGCCCGTCGTGAGGCTGAAAGGTGATAAAGGTATAAGGCTCTTGAAAGCTTTGTGTGAGAGGGTCGCAGCCGTACATGCAGTTAGACCAGCACCAACCTGCCACCTGCGGGTCTTCTTCTGATTCGCACTGTTCACAGGGAAGACAAGGCACGTCCAAATAACCAGTGTGAGTTTCATAAGGAGCCAGCATCAGGTTCCATTGAGCGTTCATGGCTTGATGAACCAATTCACATTCGGCAACTTCCTGAATTTCTTTTTGAAGATTGAACATTGACCTGAGCGCTGTCACGGCAGCATTTATAGCCTTTTCAATCGCTTCTCCAGGATTGGGGTTTGTAGTAAATATTTTCCCGGCTGCGCCAGCCAATTGTGCGATTGATTGCATCAGTCCCAGCGCAAACTGTTGGTTTGCCTCCTGTATCCTTTGCTCAATTATCGAATTGAAACAATCTATGTATGCTTCATCATCTCCAGATACGCCTGCATTTTCCCACGAAGTGACCAACCTTGTCAAAGTCAATGCATCTTCGTGGTCTTCGTTGCCCCAGATGACTGCATAGGGGATACCGGGCGTTTCCAAGTTTGTGATGACTGAGTTCGACGGCTTCAGTTGTTGGTAATAATTTTTTACGTCTTCGTTTGCAAATCGGTTAATCCAGCCTTGTATCGCCTCCATTGATTGGCAACCGGTGCAGCTTTGGGCCTGTGTCCTCAGGTTGAGCATCTGCGTAATCATCCGCTGGGCCTCACTTGGAAAACTCGAATTCACAGGAAGCAGATTATCAATAACCCCAGCTCCTTGGTTTGGAGTTCCGTCCAAAATCATGGCAGAAAGCCGTCCGTTCTGCTGCGCCATGTCCATGTAGCGG
>SCUG01000312.1 GCA_004297645.1 Saprospiraceae bacterium
GCCAGATGGAGCCGTCGGGCTTGATGTCCGCCAATTCAGTTTTGATGATGTCCACATATTTGTTGACGGCCGCAGAACCGGGCACACCGTAAGGCGCCAGCCCCATGAGTTTGTATTCGCCGGAGTTGACTCGGAATCCGAGGAAATAGGTGAATGCCGAATAGAGCAGCCCCAGCGAATGGGGGAAGTGCAGTTCTTTTAAAATTTCGATGCCTTTTCCCTTGCCGTGGCAAATGGAGGCGGTGGCCCATTCGCCCACACCGTCGAGGGTGAGTACGGCGGCTTCCTCAAAATTGGAAGGGTAAAAAGCGCTGGCGGCATGGGAGAGGTGGTGCTCCGGGAAAAGCAATTTGACCTTCTTTTTGTCAAACGCCTGCACTTTGGCTAATTCTTCATAAATCACCTTTTTGAGGAACATTTTTTCGCGAAGCCAAACCGGCATGGCCATGATGAAGGAGCGCAGCCCTTTGGGCGAAAAGCCGTAATAGGTTTCGAGCAGCCGCTCGAATTTCAGCAAGGGCTTATCGTAAAAAACGATGGCATCCAATTCATCAATGGTAAAGCCGGTGTAGTCGAGGCAAAAAGCGATGGCGTTGGTGGGGAATCCGGGGTCGTGCTTTTTGCGGGTGAAACGCTCCTCTTGCGCGGCAGCCAGGATGTCCCCCCCATTGATGATGGCGGCTGCCGAGTCGTGGTAAAAGGCAGAAATTCCGAGTATTTTCATGAATGCATATCTAATTATTAACCCCAAAACTCACACTCCAATCTCTCAATGCGTGAGCAGGTTTTCGCGTGTTAAATAATCCATTAGTTGCGTTGCAATTTTATAGTGGCCTTGGGGATTCATGTGGTCGTCCAATGTGAAATAATCTTCTTTAGTCAGATATTGATAAGATGGGAAAAGGTAAATATGCTCAATAGGATGCAATGATAGGTAGTCTTTAAATCTATTATAGACGTCAGGAGTGGTGTTGTGCGATTCCAAATTAAAGACCACAATATTACCATTGAAATCTTTTCTTATCAACCGGATGATGCTGAAAAAATCTTCCAACCAAAGAGGGGATATTTCATAGGGCGAGTGCGCCCTTTTGCTGGTCAGCCAATTTCTGGAAGCTCTTTTCAGGTATTCAATAGCAGCATAAGTATATTTAAAGGGGAAGTACGAGCTATTGATGCTATTTTGCCTTTGCCACTTGCGGAAGGCTTCAACCGTAGAAATGGGCAATTGCATTCGATGTTTTACAAACTCCCGGTTTTCATCAATATCATTGGTGCAAAACTGCAAAATGAGGAGGTCACAGCTATCGGGATTGAATTTTTTCCACGTCAGGTATTCTCTTGCTGTGCCATAGGAGGCCATACTGAGGTTGAGTACCTTTTCGCCTGACATTTTTGCCAACACTTCCGGGAAGCTCTCATTTTGTTCAACCCCCCATCCCATTGCGTGTGAGTCTCCCAGTGTTACAATACCAGGATGCAAAAAAGAGGCTTCGTCGTCTCTGACCCCTTCCTTACTGACCTGCAAACTGGTAGAAAATTCGAACCCTGAAAACTCCCAACATCCGGGGTTCAGGGTGTAAAAAAGAGTGGAATCATAACGACCCATTTGCTTATCAAGGAAGGGAATATTTCTATCATTATTTGTATAGATATCCCGCAATATAGAGCGGACTAAGGTGGATGAGTATTGCTTCTGGCCTGCTGCTTCCAGCGAAGCAAATAGGAGAAACTCTACCAGCAGTAGCGGAATGAGCAGGTATATCCACCTTGCTTTTAGCAATCTACTACCAGAAATCATGATGAGAAAGATAGATAATGGGACGAGCCCCTTGAATACCCAAACGAGTCTGTCGTCATTCCAAAAAAATGAGGAGCGAAACAGGGCGATTGTTAATAGAAAAATCCCCAGGAATAGTAAAACTATGTTTTGCTGATTCTTATTCATTTTGAATGGTTATACTCAACGCCAACAGGTTGCCCCGGTCTTTGGCCGGGAAACCCCTTTGGAGCAAAGAATGCAAAGGCTCAGTCCATATTTTCCTCTAACCATTTCTCCAATACCACGAATACCCAGATTCGCGACCAGAGCTGGTCATTTTTGCCCGACAGAAATTTGCGCCACAGCCGTTCGGCCACCTCCATGTTGAGGAGGTGGCGCTGCCGCAGGTTCTTCAGCTTTTCGTCGCAAAATGACCGGAGTTCGTTTTTCATCCACACCTTCCACGGCAGGTCGAACCCCTTTTTCCTGCGAAATACGATTTCATCGGGAATGAGCGGTTTCAACGACTCAACCAGCAGTTTTTTGGGATACGACGGGTCGTACTTCATGGCATCGGGCACGCCCAAAATGTACGCTATCAGCTCATGGTCAAAGAATGGAACCCTCACCTCCAAAGCGTGCGCCATGCTCATTTGGTCGGTATCGCGAAGCAGTACGTCCTGGGTGTAGCAGGCGAGGTCGGCGATGGTGAGTTGACTATATTCCGACGCGCCGTTCATACCGGCAAGCTGTTCGCCAAGGTCGCAAATTGGGGGCGCACCGAGGCCCATGGCACGGATTTCGACTGCGGTCAGAATTTTGCGAAAAGCGGGGTAGATGTTTTGAATAGAGGCTTTTGGTGCGGCGGCCATTTCGGCGAATTTGGCCTGCTG
>SCUG01000313.1 GCA_004297645.1 Saprospiraceae bacterium
CAACAAACTCCAGGTAACGGAATTCGTCACCGTACAGGAATTGGCCAACCTCATGAACATCTCTGCCACAGATGTTATCACCACCTGCATGAGCCTTGGCGTCATCGTCTCCATCAACCAACGCCTTGACGCAGAAATCATCGAACTCGTCGCCAGCGAATTTGACCACGAAATAGAATTCATCAGCATCGAGGAGCACACCGAAGTAGAAGAAGAAATACACGACGCCCCCGAAGACCTCAAACCACGCGCCCCCATCGTCACCGTCATGGGCCATGTGGACCACGGCAAAACCTCCCTGCTCGACTACATCCGAAAAGCCAAAGTCGCAGAAGGAGAAGCCGGGGGTATCACCCAGCACATCGGAGCTTACGAGGTAATGGTCACCGAACGCAAAATCACCTTCCTCGACACTCCGGGCCACGAAGCCTTTACAGCCATGCGTGCCCGTGGTACCAAAGTGACGGATATTGCCATCATCGTGATAGCCGCCGACGACAGCATCATGCCGCAAACCAAAGAGGCCATCAGTCACGCTCAGGCTGCCAGTGTCCCTATGGTTTTTGCCATCAATAAAATAGACAAAGAAGGCGCACAACCTGAAAGAATCAAACAGGAGCTGGCTTCGATGAACATCCTCGTAGAAGAGTGGGGCGGCGAACACCAGTCGCAAGACATCTCCGCAAAAACAGGCGAAGGTATTGACAAACTTTTGGAAAAAGTACTGCTCGTAGCCGATATGGCCGACCTGAAAGCCAACCCCAACCGGCCGGCTACCGGCACCATCATCGAAGCCACCCTCGACAAAGGAAAAGGTTATGTCGCCAAAATTCTGGTGCAAGCTGGCACCCTGCGCGTCAGCGACCCCGTCGTTGCAGGCGAACACTCCGGCAAGATAAAAGCCATGTTCAACGAACGCGGCATCCGTGTAAAAGAGGCTGGCCCCTCCACACCAGTCCTTATTTTGGGCCTTAGCGGAGCACCACAAGCCGGCGAGCGTTTCAAGGTTATGGAAAATGAATCCGAAGCCCGCCTGCTGGCCGCCAAGCGTGGCCAGATAAACCGGGAACAAGCCAATCGTGCCACCAAGCGCATCAGCCTCGACGAAATAGGCCGCCGCCTGGCGCTCGGCACCTTCAGAGAACTCAACCTCATTGTCAAGGGAGACGTGGACGGCTCCGTGGAAGCACTCTCCGATTCACTCATCAAGCTTTCGCTCGAAACGGTGCAGGTAAACGTCATCCACCGCGCCGTCGGCCAGGTCATCGAATCCGACGTATTGCTCGCCTCAGCCTCCGATGCTATCATCATCGGATTCCAGGTGCGGCCATCGCTGGGAGCACGGAAACTCGCCGAGCAAGAAGGCGTAGAAATCAAAATGTACTCCGTCATTTACGAGGCCATCGAAGAGATCAAACTCGCTATCGAAGGGCTACTCGAACCGACGAAGGAGGAGAAAATCGTTTGCAACATAGAAGTCCGGGAAGTTTACAAAATCGGCAAGATAGGCACCGTAGCCGGCTGTTATGTGCTCGATGGAAAAGTCACCCGCAATACCCCCATCCGCATCGTTCGGGACGGCATCGTGGTGTACCCAACCAAAGAAGGCGCCTCCGGCGAACTGGCCTCGCTCAAACGTTTTAAAGAAGACGCCAAAGAGGTGAAAGCCGGCTTAGAGTGCGGCTTGACCATCAAGAACTTCAACGACATCAAAGCCGGCGACATAGTGGAAGGCTTTGAAATTATAGAAATAAAACAGAAGTACGGGTAAAAGCCCGCGTGAAAAAAGCGGAAAGGCTGGCACGAACTTACAGTGCCGGCCTTTTTGTTTTTCAGCGCAAACGCCCGGGGATGCCCGCCGCTTTTATTATTATTGCGCTTACCAATGGCACTTGCGCCCGGCCCGGCCGGTACAGGGTGCTTTTCCTCCAACTTGAAAATCAGCAATCGTATGTGCAGAAAAACCCTCCTCGCCCTCAGCCTCCTGGCTGTCGCCACGTTACTTTTTGGGCAAAAAAACCTCCTGCCTCCCAATGAATTTCTGCCCCACCATCTGGGGAAACAATTCACCGAACACTCCCAATTGGTAGCCTACTATCAACATGTGGCGGCCAACAGCGACCGCATGAAGCTCGTCGAATTCGGCCGCACCAATGAAGAGCGGCCACAGATATTGGCCATCATTTCATCGCCCGAAAACATGGCCCGCCTCGAAGAAATCCGGCTGAACAACCTGCGCAACGCAGGGCTGGCCGAGGGCACTCCCGCCAATACAAACCCCGTCGCCATCGTCTGGCTGGGCTTCAGCGTGCACGGCAACGAAGCCGCCGGCTCGGAGGCCTCCATGGACGTCGTTTACGAATTGGCGAACTCCGCCAACCGGGAGACCGGCGAATGGCTGAAAAATACCGTCGTCCTGATAGAACCGAGTGCCAACCCCGACGGATACAGCCGTTACACCTCGTGGTACCAGCAGGTCAGTCCCGGCCTTCCCGACCCCAACCCCGCTGCCCGCGAGCACGACGAACCCTGGCCCGGCGGCCGCGTCAACCACTACCTCTTCGACCTCAACCGCGACTGGGCCTGGGCCACACAAGTGGAAAGCCAAAACCGCATAAAAATTTACAACCAATGGCTGCCCCACGTGGCTGCCGACCTGCACGAACAAGGCTATACTTCGCCCTACTATTTTGCGCCTGCGGCGCAACCCTATCACCTGTTTCTGACCGACTGGCAATCCAAGTTTCAAATTCAGATAGGGAAAAACCACGCAAAATATTTTGACAAAAATGGCTGGCTGTATTTTACCCGCGAGTTCTTCGACCTGTTTTACCCCAGCTACGGCGACACCTACCCCTGCTTCAACGGCGCCATCGGCATGACCTACGAGCAGGGCGGCCATAGCAGCGCCGGCCGTGCCATCGAACTCCCCAACGGCGACACCCTCACCCTCGCCGACCGCATCGCTCACCACAAAACAACCGCCCTCTCAACGGTGGAAATTTCGTCCTTGCATGCCGCCGGGTTAGTCAGCAATTTCAGCGATTATTTTAATAAATCGCAGCACAACCCGCCGGGTGAATACAAGTCGTTCATCATTCGGGCTTCCAATCCGGCCCCAAAACTCGAAGCATTCACCACACTCCTCGACCGGCATCTCATCCATTATGGCAAGGCCGGCAAAGCCTCGCCCGGTATCACCGCTTATGATTATTCCACCGGAAAAACCAGTAAAATCACCGTGAACGAAGGCGACCTCGTCATCAGCGCCTTTCAGCCGAAAGGTCTGTTCGCCCAAGTCTTGCTGGAGCCGGAACCCCTGCTCACCGATTCGCTGACCTACGACATCACTGCCTGGTCGCTTATCTATGCCTTCGGCCTCGATGCCTATGCCAGCAATGAACGCATTGAGCCTGCCGCTGATTTTGAAATAAAAAACCCGGCCACACCCCGGCCCAACGGCACACCCTACGCCTGGCTCGGCACCTGGGATTCGTTCCAGAGCGCCCGCTTCCTCGCCGAGTGTCTGAAAAATGGCATCGCTCCACGCTATGCTAATGAGCCTTTCGACCTGGAAGGCAAACACTGGCCCGCCGGTACGCTCATCATCACCCAAGCCGACAACCGCAAAAAACCGGACTTTGATAAACAGGTGCTGGATGCTGCCGCAAAAACCGGCTTCGAGCTGACTGCCGCAAAAACCGGCTTCGTGGATACGGGCTACGACTTCGGCTCCGAAAATGTGAGCCTCATCGAAGCCCCTAAAATACTCGTCCTCTCCGGCGAAAAAACCCTCGACAACGAGTTCGGGCAAGTTTGGTTTTATTTCGATAAAGACCTCGGCTACCCCGCTACCATCATAGATGCCGGCCAACTTTCAAGGACAAAACTCGACGATTACGACGTACTCGTTTTGCCCGAAGGCCATTATGGTTTCGGCGACGGCGACCTTGACAAACTGGGCACCTGGGTAAGTGCCGGCGGCCGCCTCATCTCCATCGGCTACGCCAATAACTCGCTGGCAGACAAAAAGGGGTTTGGCCTCACCCGTTTCGCCAAAGACTCGGACAAAGAAGAGGCGAAAAAGGCCGAAGAAAACGAAGCGCTCAATCAACGCACCGCCCGCTACATGGACCGGGTGCGCACCTCCCTGTCTGGCAACATGCCCGGTGCCGTGACCGGCGTAAAAATGGACACCTCGCACCCTTTGGCCTTCGGCCTGAAAAGCCCTTATTTCTCACTTAAAACCAACGGCCTCCGCTTCGACCTCGTGAAAGGCGCCTGGAACGTGGGGTACCTCGATGACGATTACATCGTCCACGGCTTCATCGGGTCGAACCTGAAAAAGGAGCTGAAAAAATCGGTGGTATTCGCCGTGGAAGACAAAGGCCGCGGCAAGGTCATCTACCTGATTGACAACCCGCTGTTCCGCTCGTTTTGGGAGGAGGGCAAACTGCTGTTCAGCAACGCCGTTTTTTTGGTGAATTGATGGGGGGTAAAAAAATGGGGGGCGAGTCAGGTTGAGGAGGTTGAGTTCATACCGTCTTAACTTTTCAACCTGACCCGCATAACTTTTCCCCTCACTCAATTAATAAAGGCTCCGGTTCAGGCGAATGCCGTTTTCCTCGACCGGGAGCATGGCTCCATGTGGGGTGGCTCCAGCAACCACGGGGAGGATTATGGGATTGGGTGGTGAGGGGGGATTCATCAATTAGCGGTATAAAATGAAAACCTTGATACAGCGGTGCGGAAGGGTTGGTTGGAAATCTGCCGGAGCAAGGTGATTTTCTTTTCCGGAGCACCGTGGGCTGGCTTTTATTGGCAGACCCTGCGATAGAGGTAGAATAGATTCCTATTTTATCTTCACAATCTTTTTTGTTGCATGGCCATCCTCATTCCTGATTTTAATGTAAAACACACCTCCACTATAACCGGATAAATCCGTTGGCACATGGTCTTCCCCCACGCAGACGCTGGTTCAAGTCTCCAGACTTGAACCGCATATCAGCATGTCTCTGACATGCGTAACCGCCACACCACATTTGTTGGCTTACTCATGTCGGAGACATGAAAATACCGGGTTCAAGTCTGGAGACTTGAACCAGCGTAACACCGGGTTCAAGTCTGGAGACTTGAACCAGCGTAACACCGGCGTAACAACCGCCACACCATATTTATTTGCTGGCTTACCCCGCTGGCACATGGTCTTCCCCCGCTGGGCCGTTCCGAAACCAGCTTCGAGGGCGTTTTTGCCGCAGGCGACTGCCGCCACGGAGCTTACGTCCGCTGGCACATGGTCTTCCCCCACGCAGACGCTGGTTCAAGTCCCCGTTGGCACATGGTCTTCCCCCACGCAGACGCTGGTTCAAGTCTCCAGACTTGAACCGCATATCAGCATGTCTCTGACATGCCAGCACCAGCAGCACGATGGGGTCAGATGGGTTGCGAGCTATCTCGGTCAGCCAATGGAGGAAATGACTCAAGCCCCAATTTCCAACGCCCCGATTTCTACTTCACCTCTACCACCCGGTTCACCCCCTCCACCGTCACCGAATCCACCGCACCGCTGAGCCGTTTCACCACGAGGCTTTTCACCGCCGTCTCCTTGCCCAGGCCGAAGGTGATGACGTGCGTCTGGTCGGAAGCAAGCCCCTCGCCCGTCACCTTTTGGGCGGTCAGCACCTTGCCGCTGGCGGTGGTCAGTTGCACCGTGGCGGTCAGGTAGGCGGGCGATTCCGGGAGTTTTACTTTAAGGTAATTATTGCCGTTGGCGGCGGTGCTGACGAAGGCTTTGGATTCGCAGGCGAGGTTCACCCAAACGAGGTCGGGGTAGCCGTCGGCGTTGAAGTCGGCGGTGAGCGGCGTGATGCCGTTCTTGGGGTTGAGCGCCTGGTTCTTTTGCTCCACGTTCACGAAGGTATGGCCGGGCAACTGCATCAGGAAGCGGGAGGGCAGGGGCAGTATCTTGCTGTTGGGCAGGTCCACGTAGTTCTCTGCCACCACGAGGTCTTGCAGCCCGTCGAGGTTGAAGTCCTCGAAAACAGCGCCCCACGAGAACTCGTAGTCCGCCACCCGTGCCTGTTTGGCCACGTCCTCGAACTGCATGTTGCCCTTGTTTTTCAACAAAATCCAATCGGTGACGAGCGGCTGGTCGTCCCGCAGGTCGCCCCGCAGCAGCTTGGCGGGCAGGCTCTTGCCGACGTTGGAGAAGAACAGGTCTTGCAGCCCGTCGTTGTCGTAATCGCCGATGGCGATGCCCATCGGATAGCTGAACAGCCCGGTGAGCGGGTGTTTCACCAATTCAAATTTCAGCCCGCCGAGGTTGCGCCAGATGCGTGGCTCGCCCGTGTCGTGCGCCACGGTGAGGTCTTCGAGGCCGTCGTTGCCGAGGTCGGCGAACACGGCGAGGAAGGTGTTGTGGACGTACTCCAGCCCTGCCTCCCGGGTGATGTCCCGGAAGGTGTTGTCGCCGTTGTTGAGGAACAGTTGGCTGGTGGAGCCGTAGCCTTCCTTGTTGAAAATGGTCTGCCCCTCCATCAGGTGTTTTTTGAGGTAGGTGCTCACGAAGATGTCCGTCCAGCCGTCCCGGTTCAGGTCGGCGAAAGTGAGGGAGGCAGGCTCCGATTTTTCATTGAAAACGAGCTTCAAGTCTTGCGGCGGAGCAAACTTGCCACCGAGGTTTTTATAAAAATAGACCGCCCCTTCCCGGCTCACCAACAGGTCGGGCAGTGCGTCGTGGTCGAGGTCGGTGACGGCGGCGCCGATGGTCGTCTGCGCCAGGTTTTTTTGCAGACCGACAGCCTGCGCCACGTCCACAAATTTTCCTTCGGAAAACCGCATCAGCGCATCCGCCTGCCCGATGCCGCCGCCGAGGAAGACCTCCTCCGTCCCGTCGCCGTCCACGTCAATGATGGCCGAGGCAACGATGGGCAGCGATTTTTCCGCATCGAACTGGTTGGAGAAGGGGAACGCCACTTCCCGGAACATCGGGATGGTGCTTTCGTCGAAGGCGACGGGTTCGTACTTGTCGCCCCGGTCCCTCCAGAGGTGGTAGAAGATGACGGCAGCGGCTGACAAAATGAGGAAGAGCAGGGCAAGGAGGATTTTTTTCATAACGTGGATTTTTTTAGAGGTGACACCTTTCAAAAAGGTGTCACCTCTGGAAGAAGGAGTTTTTAGAGGTGACACCTTTCAAAAAGGTGTCACCTCTGGAAGAAGGAGTTTTTAGAGGTGACACCTTTCAAAAAGGTGTCACCTCTGGAAGAAAGTTTTTAGA
>SCUG01000314.1 GCA_004297645.1 Saprospiraceae bacterium
TGGCGTTGCGTATAACTTTGCATGATAGTGGTCCGGATTCCACGGCTCTCTGTTTTTTAAAATCGAAAAAATAGCGTTAAAAAATGACGAGAATTCTTTTACCCATCGCCCTGATTTTCATTTTTGCAGAATGCAAAAATGAAACATCCAACACAGCTAACGCTGGTGAATCCAACGTCCAGGCAGTGAGTGCTGCTGACACGAGCAGTTCCACCTACTCTTACGAAAACCTGAAAGCGAATGCCCTCCAGGAGGAAGACACCTATGGCCGGGTCAAACAGTCGTTGGCAACCCTTCAGGATGAATACACGAAATCAGAAGGCAAGATTCCCAACCGCGGCAAAGTCACCATTTTCCTCGACGAGCACCTGACGATGCAAATCAAAAATGAATTCAAAGGCGATGTTTACGAAACCAAAGTCAACCTGACGGACCTGAACGCTGAAAACGGGGGCATGAAACTGCTGCCCGACCTCGCAGCGGGCGATTTTCCGGGGCTTCTGGTTTTCACACTTGAGGGCAAAGGCAAGGTGGAGCAGTACAAAAATGGAAAGCTCATCAGCGAAGACAACCAGCTTGAAATCTATATGCCCGGCCGGGCAAACATCGAGCGCCTCACCCCCGCACTCGTCCAGGCAATCAATGTGGCGCACCGGAAAATATAACATTCGGGCATAGCGACGTTGCCGGCTTAGATGCAGGCGGCTCAGCAGATTTAAACTAAGTAGCCTGTTCGAAATAGGATGAGGCTGTATCATAAGTCAACTCTGGAATTAGCTTGACAATTTTTATTTCAACACAGAGACACGGAGGCACAGAGGACCAAACTCAACTCTGTGTTTCTGTGCCTCAGTGTTGAAGAATTTGGTCACAATTTTTTAGCGATGACTTATGATACAGCCTCAAACACACATCTTATTTTGCGCACGTTACTAAACCTCACCTTCTGCCAAAACGCTCCACAGGTTCGTACCTGCGGAGCGTTTCTATTCCACTGCTTCTTCAAAAATGATAACTTTACCGCCACCAATTATTCAAGACCCATTGTTATGAGAACCGTATTACACTTCGTCCTTCTCTTTTTTGTTGCGAGCCTGATATACCAGGCACCACTTACGGCGCAGGAAGTAGCGCCGAAGCGTGAGTTCCGCGGTGTGTGGTTTGCCTCCGTCGCCAATATTGACTTTCCATCTTCGCCGGGTTTATCCGAGGTGCAGTTCATGGGCGAATGGTCAGAAATCTTAGATGTATTTAAGGCGGCGGGATTCAATGCCGTCATCGCCCAAATGCGGCCTGCCGGGGATGCCTTATACAATTCCAAAATCGCCCCGCGGTCGAAGTACCTCGGCGCTACGGATGCTAATGAGAATTTCGACCCAATGACCCTCATGATTGTGGAGGCCCACCGCCGCAACATGGAGTTTCACGCCTGGCTCAATCCTTACCGGGCGTCCATGGATACCTTGGTGGAAAATCTGCCGTCGGAGCATCCTTACCACTCCCATCCTGAATGGTTCTTAAAATATGGAGGCAAGCTGTATTTCAACCCGGCACTGCCAGAGGTGCGCAACTATATCACGGAGGTCGTGATGGAAATCGTGATGGAATACGACGTGGATGCCATTCATTTCGACGACTATTTTTACCCATATCCTGCAAACGGGGAAACCTTTCCCGATGCGGAAGATTTCACGAAATATGGCTATGGTTTTTACAACATAGAAGATTGGCGTCGCAGCAATGTTGACAAATTGATTTCGCAGGTTTCGCAGGTAATAAAAAACGCAGCGCCCGATGTGAAATTCGGCATCAGTCCATTCGGCGTCTGGCGCAATTCAAGCGCTGACCCGGCCAACGGCTCGCTTACCCGTGCCAGTGTGAGCGCTTACGATGACCTGTACGCCGATGTGCGGGGATGGCTGGAAAAGGGGTGGATAGACTATGTGGCGCCGCAGATTTACTGGAACATTGGTTACCAAGCTGCCGATTACCAGATATTGCTTGACTGGTGGCAGCACAATTCTTTTGACCGCCAACTTTATACCGGACAGGCGGCTTACAAGGTGAACAATAACCCAGAACCAGCCTGGGCTGACCCCGGCGAATTGTTGCGGCAGGTGCGCCTCAACCGCTCGGTGCCAGCCGTCGGTGGAAGCGTGTTTTACAATGCCTCTTCATTGCTTCGCAACCCGCTGGGCGTACTCGATTCGCTTCGCAATAAATATTATGCAACCCCAGCGTTGCCACCTGAAATGCCCTACCTCCATTTGCCGGTACCGTTGCCACCGCAATTGGGTAAAATCAAACTGAAGAAGGGCGCCGTCACCTTCGATTGCTCTTTGGACGAGACACGAAACAACGTGTCTTATCTCGTGGTTTACAGATTCAAAGACCGGGTGCCAGGTGACTTCAACAATCCAGCGAACATCCTGACTACCGTCCACATTGGGCCGGAAAGAAAAGTCACAATTATAGACGGCGGTATAGTCACCGGCGAGATTTACACCTACGCCGTTTCAGCCGTGAACCGGGCGCACTCTGAAAGTGCTCTAAGCAACTGGCATGCTGTGCAGGTGCGCTCTAAGAAGCTCAAGCGGCTGAAATAAGTCCCCCCATGTACCTGTTTTATACCAATGATATTCGTGGCGATTTTGCCTGGTTTTCAGAAGAGGAGACTAAGCATTGTTTGCAGGTATTGCGCCACCAGGTGGGCGCCACCATTCAATTCTTCGATGGGGTGGGGGGCCGTTACAAGGGTGAAATTCACGAAACGGCGAAACGCCACTTTGTAGTGAAAATATCGGAGCGGAAGGTAGAGGATGAAAAGGCAGGCGGAAGGCTCCACGTAGCAGTAGCTCCCACGAAAAATATAGACCGCTTCGAGTGGTTCATGGAAAAGGCCACCGAACTGGGTGTTGATGAAATTACCCCAATCCTCTGCGAGCATTCTGAGAGAAAAAGCCTAAGGGCTGGCAGGTTGGAAAAGATTTTGCTAACTGCGTCGAAACAATCGCTGCGTGCCCGCTTGCCAGTTTTGCACGATATGATTTCTTTTGGGGAGTTTTTGAAAAAATGCGAAACCACCGGTGGCGAAGACCGTTACATCGCCCATTGCAGGTCATCGGAAATCCCGCACTTCAAAGACAACTGCCGCCGGGGCCGCAACGTTATCGTCGTCATTGGCCCGGAGGGCGATTTTTCAGACGGCGAAGTGGTCATGGCCGGGCAGAGTGGTTTTCAAAGCGTGAGTCTTGGTAAAGCCCGGCTCCGCACCGAAACCGCCGCCATCGCAGCCTGCCACATCGTCCAACTTGTCAACGAGTAATAAAATGGGGCTAACACTATCGCCCCGGCAATTGTAATTACTATGCGCATTTTACTGCTTCTTTTGTTTCTAATTCCAAACAACGCGCCTGATTCGCCGCTGAAACTGGCTCTGCTGAAATACAACGGCGGCGGCGACTGGTACGCCAACCCTACGTCGCTCACCAACCTCGCCAATTTTTGTAACACCAACCTCGGCACCAATTTCGACCCGGACTACGCCACGGTGGAAGTTGGCAGTGCCGAATTGTTCAACTATCCCTTCGTCCACATGACCGGCCACGGCAACGTGGTATTTTCAGATGCCGAAGCAGAAAACCTGCGCAACTACCTCATCGGCGGCGGCTTCCTTCACATTGACGACAATTATGGCCTCGACAGGTACGCCCGGCTCGCTATGAAAAAAGTGTTCCCGGAACTCGACTTCGCCGAGCTGCCTTTCGAGCATCCCATCTACCACCGTAAGTTCGAGTTCAAGGCGGGCCTGCCCAAAATACACAAACACGATGGCAAGCCACCGCAGGGATTCGGGCTGTTTTGGGAAGGCCGCTTGGTGTGCTTTTACAGCTACGAATGCGACCTCGGCGACGGATGGGAAGACCCGGAAGTCCACAAAGACCCCGAAGAAAAAAGACGGGCAGCGCTCCAAATGGGCGCCAACATTATTCAATTCGTTTTTGAACAATGAGGCGATTCATGCACCGCTTTCCGATGGCTCCTATCCGTCCAACATTTTAAAATAATCGAACTCTCATGCGAAGATTCTTCAAATACCTGGTCCTTCTGACCGCTTTTTCATTTGTTTACTCCTGTTCAAAGGACTCGCCGGAATCCGCAGCCGCCGAAGCGCAGAAGATACCTGTGGACCCTCAGTTTGAAATTTTGCCTGCCGGGCAGACTGGGTTGCATTTCACCAACCACATCACCGAGACTTTTCAAAACAATATCCTCAGCAATTCTTACCTCTACAATGGTGGTGGCGTGGCTATTTTAGATGTGAACAACGACGGACTGACCGATATTTATCTCACCGCGACACAGGAGCCGAACCACCTTTTTTTGAACAAAGGCGGTTTCAAATTTGAAGACATTACCGCAACGGCTGGCGTTGCCGCCGAAGGTGGCAACAAAACCGGCGTGACGGTAGTGGACATAAACGCCGATGGCTTTCAGGACATTTATGTCTGCCGGGCAGGCATGCAGCCCACCCCTGACCGTGCTAATTTACTTTTTGTAAATAACGGAGATATGACGTTTACGGAGCGCTCTGCCGAATACGGCCTCGACGACCGCTCCGCCTCTAATTACGCCAACTTCTTCGACTTCGACCTCGACGGCGACCTCGATGTGTACATCGTCAATTATCCCGTCGCTT
>SCUG01000315.1 GCA_004297645.1 Saprospiraceae bacterium
CCCCGTTGAATTTCCGGGCGATTTCCTCCGTTCGCTCCAAGTGGGTGTCGGTGATGAAAACCTGCCCAAATTCTTGTTTTACGAGCAACTGTATGAGTTGGTTTACCCGCTCGTCATCTAATTTGTCAAACAGGTCATCAAGCAGGAGGATGGGGCGAACGTCTTTTTCCTGTTTCAAGCACTCATACTGTGCGAGTTTCAGCGAAAGTACAAAAGATTTTAATTGCCCCTGAGAGGCAAATCGTTTCAGTGGCAATTCGTCAAGCTGAAACGCGAGGTCGTCTTTATGGATGCCCGCTGTGGTGCGTTGCAAAACCCGGTCTTTTTCAAGGGTCTGTTTGAGCAATGTCGCATAATCCTGCCCTGTTAGCTGCGAACGGTAGCAGCAGTCAGCGGTCTCTTTTTCTGAACAAATGAGCCGGTAATACTTTTGGAATAGCGGTTCAAAGCGGGTGATGAAATTGGTGCGTTGTTCGAGAATAAAGGCTGCCGGTTCCAGCAAATGCTGGTCGTAAGTCGTCAGCAGTGCTTCGTTGAAATTGTGCTTTTCGGCGAACTGTTTCAGAGCGGCGTTGCGCATTTGTAGTACCTTATTGTACGCCATGAGCTGTTGGAGGTACTGCTGGCGCAATTGGCAGAGAGTGTTGTCGAGAAAACGGCGGCGCTCCTCGCTGCCGTCCATAGCAAGGCCGGTGTCATCGGGGGCTTTGAACACGACGGGCAGCCACCCTACATGGTCGCCGATGCGGGGGTACAAGTTGTCATTGCGTTCCAGGGTTTTCTGGTTGCCAGGGACTACCTTGGCTACGATTTTTTCCTTTTTCCCATTGCGGAAAAACCAACCTTCAAGGCGGAAAAAATCTGCTCCCCTGCGCAATACATTCCGGTCGGTACTGCTCCTGCTCTTGCCCATGCACAAAAAGTACACGGCGTCAAGCAGGTTGGTTTTCCCCATGCCGTTCAGCCCGGTAATGAGATTGAGGCGGGGGGAGAATTCCAGCGTTTGAAATTCGTAATTTTTAAAATTGGTGAGTATGAGTTTTTGAAGGTGCAATGGTGGCCATATTTCAGCGGCAAAGATAACAGCGGCAGCGGGAAATGGTTAATTTCCTTTCACCACCAATATTACCCAGTGGCGTTCGATTTTTGGGATTTCTAACGTGAGCAAGTGCCCTTTCCGTTTGAAGGAAACGGTTTGCGACACCGCCAGTTTAGAAAAATCGCCGGAGGCTTCCGCCTCCTTGTGCAGGGTTTGGTCGTATGCCACGGGGCGCAACAGCGTGATGTTCTTAATGCCTTTTTTAAAAAAATGCTTTTCGTTTAGCCTCAGGTTGAAAGGCGCGGTAAGCACCTCCCAGTCCACCACGTGAATCACCACAGGCGCTCGCCTGTCACCGGGTTTTGCCCGCACGAAGGCATGGATTTGTTTGCGGTAATTCTCGAAACTCACCGGCAGTTCTTCGGCATCTACATAGCGAAGGTC
>SCUG01000316.1 GCA_004297645.1 Saprospiraceae bacterium
GGACAGCCATTTCTCGCCGTTTTACCATTGTCTGTGACGCTAAATTCCGTTAATCAACGGTTAAATTTCATCAACTGGCTGGGCTTCCCCCCCCGTCGTGTGTAATTTTTCGCCTTGATTTATTTCAACGGCACTTTCTGTTTTAATAGATTGGCTTTAAATTCGTTAGCCACACAGAATTCATTCTTGAAGTTGCCGGATTTACTAAAATTACAGCTAAGCCATGAAGACACTGAATCTTGTTTTTTTTGCCGCTTTATCTTTAATGTTTCTCAGTTCGTGCAGCAATCAGCTCACCTATTTTTCCCAGAATCTCTACGACGAATACCGGTGGCCGGAACAGGAATTGAAAAAAATACAGTTCTATACTTCACAGGACATCGTGTTGAAGCGGGAGTTGTCGGGAGGTTCTTCCGAAATTATTTCGGGCAAAATAAAAATCGAAAACGGCCGCCAAATTGAAGTAGTTGTAATCCGCAAAGGCACCCCCGGGGCATTTCTCTTTAGCCCGAAAAACGACCGCTTTGCCATCAGTTTTGAAGAAGACGGCGACTCGCCGCGCTACCTGATGTTTGGCCCCAATCCCAAATTCAACGACCGCTACGCATTGCTTGCCTCCGAGTGGAAAAGAAATTCGGGGCAGGTCACCTAC
The DNA here is from genome assembly GCA_004297645.1 of Saprospiraceae bacterium. Taxonomy (GTDB): domain Bacteria; phylum Bacteroidota; class Bacteroidia; order Chitinophagales; family Saprospiraceae; genus UBA6168. The sequence goes on from SCUG01000316.1 coordinate 653, forward strand.
GACGGAAAGAAATGGAGCGTAACTTCCGACGATGCCTACGCTACGCTGCTCGTCGATATGCGCAAAATCGACAAGGTGTCGGTCAATTCCCGCGTAGCCAAAGGGCGGCCTATTGATTAAAAATCAATAGTGCCTGCGCATAAAGAGCCGGAGCATATTAAGGGCATGGATGGCGGAATATTGAATGTTGCGCATACGGTCTTTGCCCAATTTTAGCATTCGGGTTTCGATGGCGCTGCCGTTGCCTGCGGCAATCCAAACCGTACCGACGGGCTTCTCCGCGGTACCCCCGTCGGGGCCAGCGATGCCAGAAATGGCGATGGCCACGTCGGTTTTCAACAAGTCTAAGACACCAGCCACCATCTCCCTGACCGTCTGCTCGCTCACAGCACCATGCTCCTGCAAGGTCTCTTTCCGGACATGGAGCTGATTCATTTTCACCTCGTTAGAATACGAAACAACGCTGCCGGTGAAATAGGCCGAAGCGCCGGGGACAGACGTGATGAGGTGTGCCAGATACCCCCCGGTGCAACTCTCTGCTGTCGAAAGCGTGAGGTTCTTCTCTTTCAGCAGTTTGCCTATTGCCGATTCGAGCAGGTCGTCTTCGTAACCGGCAATAAGTTCCGGAGGCAGGAGGCTCACCATCTCATTGAATTTTTCATTCAGCAATTTCAACAAAGCCTGTTCATCGGTACCGGCGGCGGTGAGCCGCAGACGCACCTGACCAATTCGGGGCAGATAAGCCAGCTTCAGCGAAGAGGGCATTTTTTCTTCAAAATCTGCTAATATTTTGGCGATATACGACTCGCCCTCTCCAGCCGTGAGCAAGGTGCGGTAAGCGGTGGGGGAGGCCGCAAAATGGTGGCGCAGCCGGGGCAGCACCTCGTGCTCCATCAAATAAGCCATTTCAAAGGGAACCCCCGGCATGGAAACGAAAACCTTCCCTTTTTCTTCAAACCACATGCCCGGTGCCGAACCCATCTTGTTGGGCAATACCGTGGCATTTTGCGGCACGAGGCATTGGTCTCTGACCGAGTCCGTCATCACCCGGTCGAACCGTTCGTATAGCTTATTCAGCCATTCTAAGGTGGGTTGATGAAATACAAATCCCACCCCAAAGTATTCGGCCAATACCTTTTTCGTTATGTCGTCTTTTGTGGGGCCCAAGCCACCGGTGATAAGTACTGCGCTGGCCTTTTTGGAGGTCTGGGCAAGTGCTTCGAGGATGTCTTCGCGAGAGTCGGCGACGGCACTTTTGCCAATGACTTTAGCCCCGATTTCATGGAGCATCTGCGCCATGTGTGCCGAGTTGGTGTCTATTACCTGGCCGATGAGCAGTTCGTCGCCAATGGTGAGAATATGAACCGTCATGATTTGTGTTTGAGTTATTGGCGTTTTAGAGGCAATCAGTTTTGGACGAATTTGATTTCTTTGAAGTCAAATTCTTCGGGCTGGCCCTCCACCGTTATCACTAATCTACCTGTTGTTGCAACGCCGGATATCATCCCCTGAAAAAACGAACCGTTATTGTGCTGAAAAGCGGTAAGTTCACCGAAGCGGTAAAGCCGTTGCAGGTATTGCTGCTGCAAAGGAACTGTATTCCCGGATTTTAGCTTGAGGTAGTTTGCTTCAATTTGCCGGAACAAAGATGGTTGTAATGCCTCGATATCGAATCCGGCCCCTGTTTCCAG
>SCUG01000030.1 GCA_004297645.1 Saprospiraceae bacterium
AGTATAAATCACTGTGGCTCTGAAAGCTGGGCACCTGAAGGGAGGCATCCTGAAATCAGGCATTAAAAAAAATCACCAAATATTGGCGAAACTTAACTTCAGCGATTATCTTTGCTCACAATTAGCCAAACCGATTTTACATTTCAATTTAACAGACCATGAACAGTTTCAAACCGATTTACACTCGATCCCTTCTCCGGCTTCTTTTCCTTTCATTATTTCCAGCAACTTTTAGGGCAAAGCCCGTTTTGATTCGCACACAATAAGGCGTTGCGATAAACCGATGCTTTACCCTTCCATTGGCCATTGTGGCCACAGGACGGCTACCCCTTTACACGGAATTTCCCTTTTATTTAAAAAAAATGGGAGGCGCTATCAGCCTGCTGCCATACAAAGGTTTGGCGGCGAAAGGCACCCATTCAATGGGCTGCATTCTTTTTGAAATAGCATGAGGGCTATGATAAAACTTACACGCTTACACATAACCAGAACCGATTCTTTAACAAATCATTAGTCCGATGAAAAAAGCGATTACACTCGTTTCCCAAAGCTGTGCAGACTTACGCACTCACCCACTCACTCAGGCCTCACGGCCAAATCACACCCACCGGATTTTGCACCTGATGCTCCTGTTGCCGGGCGTGTTATTTTGGAACAATGAAACAGCCGCACAGGCCAATTGCACCATGGCCTGCAACAACCTCGTATCTGTGGCGCTGCCCTCCTCTTGCGAGGCCGAAGTGACCTACGACATGATTCTCGAAGGCAACAGCTCTTCAAGTTGCACGCCCAACGGCCCCACCTCGTTCAACGTGACCGTGAAGGATGCCAACGGGGTGCCCATTCCCACCAGCCCCATCGTCAACGCCGCCTATATCGGGCAAACACTGACGGTGTTGGTGGAGCATTGGCCCACCGGCAACTACTGCTGGGGCCATGTGATAGTGGAAGATAACCTCGCCCCGCAAATGACCTGCCCGGCCGATGTAACGATTGCCTGCTCCGAAGATTCCGAGCCTGTCAATACCGGCAACCCTATCATTGTCGAATGTTCGCCTTATTCTTTGACCCATTTTGACAATTCTCAGATTAACGGGTGCAGCGGCAACTATGCCGCTGTCATCACCCGAACCTGGACGGCGGTTGACAACCAAGGCAACTCGAATACTTGCACGCAGGTGATAAACGTGGCGCAGGGCAACGCCGCCAGCGTGGTATTCCCGCTGAACCTCGATGACATAGAGTCGCCGTCGCTGGATTGCGTAAACCCGAACACCATGCCCATCAATACCGGATACCCTACCATTGGCGGAACGCCCATACCTCAAAATGGCGGCGGGTTGTGCAACATGGCCTATTCGTACGATGACCAGCAAATCGCAGTCTGCCAGGGCAGTTTCACCATCCTTCGAAATTGGGTGGTGGTGGCTTGGTGTTCGGGTACCGTGTTGAGTGACATGCAAATTATTGCTGTGAAAGACAAAACAGCTCCCGTGCTAACCTGCCCTGCTGACCTGACCGTCAGCACCAACAGCTCGCAGTTTTGCAACGCTACTGTGTCGCTGCCGCAAGTTGGTATTGCTGACGATTGCTCCACGAGTTTTTATGTTTACATGAATACGCCCGGAGGTTATGTCGTGGGCAACGGAGGCATTATTAACAATGTGCCAGTAGGCGTGCACACCATCACGTACACTGTGGTGGATGATTGCGACAACAGCGCCAGTTGTTCCGTCCAACTAACAGTGAAAGACCAGACGCCGCCCACGGTGATTTGCGATTCCTACACTGTGGTGACGCTCACTAATATGGGCTTTGCTGATGTCTTCGCCACCACGTTCGACGACGGCAGCTACGACAATTGCAGCAGCACGGTTTACTTCTCGGCACGGCGGATGACAGCGGCGTGCGGCACCCAGCCGGTCTTTGGCCCGACGGTGAAATTTTGCTGCGAGGATGTGGGCACCAACGTGACCGTGGTCATGCAAGTCACCGATTATTTCGGCAACGCCAACTCCTGCATGGTGACGGTGCATGTGGATGATAAAACCCCGCCCCTCATCGCTTGCCCGGCGAACATCACCATTTCCTGCACGCAGGACTACTCCGACACTGGCCTCACCGGCGAACCCACCGTGACGGAGGCCTGCGATATTGATACGCTTTATTACACGGAAGTTGTGGACCTGAATCTCTGCGACATCGGCACGGTGACCCGTACCTGGCATACCGCCGATGTGAACGGCAATGCGGCATCCTGCTCCCATGTCATCACCTTAGAAGATACCACCCCGCCAACGATTACCTTCCCGCCGAACTACGCAGTGGTGGGCTGCTTTTCGGCAGACGACCTGGCCCCCGCCAACCTGCCCGCCCCGTACAACGCCCCGGTAATCACTTCCGATTGCGAGCTGATGGCCACGAGTTTTACCGACCAGATTTTCACCGTGGCGCCTCCGGCGTGCTTCAAAATTGTGCGCACCTGGAAGGTGCTCAACTGGTGTACCTACCAACCCAACAACGGCAACGCAGGCATTTGGCAAGCGCAGCAAATCATCATGGTGACCGATACCACGGCACCCTCGTTTACCTGCCCCGCCGGCTTTACCGTCAGCGTGGGCAACAGTTGTACGGCAACCGTGGCATTGCCTCAGGTTACGAATATTCAGGATTGCAGCCAGGATGTAACGGTGGAGGTGCTGACCAACCTCGGCTTCGGCAGCGGGCCTTTTCAAAATATCGCTCCCGGCAGCTATGGGGCCACTTATATCGTGGCCGACGGCTGTGGCAACAGCAGTAACTGCACCATCGCTATCGAAGTGGTGGACGATAAAAAACCAACGCCATTTTGCAAAAACGGCCTCGTCATTGACCTGATGAACAGCCAGCCGCCAATGATTGCAGTGGGTGCAAGCGACTTCGACGCCGGAAGTTTCGACAACTGTACCGGCCACCTGGTGATTTCCTTTTCAGCCGATACGACTGATGTGAGTGCTGTTTACACCTGCGGCGACATAGGCCAGCAGCCCATTCAGATGTGGGTGACCGATGCCGTTGGCAACCAGGATTATTGCGAAACCTTTCTCGTTGTACAGGATAATTTAGGCAATTGTACCTCACCGCTCTTCGCCAGCGTGGGGGGCGCCGTGGTCAATGAGATGGGCTACAATGTGGAATACGCCTCGGTCAGTGTGAACGACACCATCAACGAACCAGTGCTGACTGGGCCAGATGGCAACTTCCTCTTCCCGGAGATACTCATTGGGAGCGATTACACCGTGACGCCGGAAAAAAATTCGGCCCTGCTGAACGGCGTGACGACTTACGACCTCGTGGTCATGCGCCGCCACATTCTCGACATCGAGCATCTTCCGACGCCTTACAAAATGATAGCCGCCGACGTCAACCATTCCGGTGGAATCACTACCTCCGACATGGTGGACCTGCAAAAAGTAATTCTCCACGTGACGGATACCATCCCCAATAACCATAGCTGGCGATTTGTGGATGCGGCATACGTTTTTCCCGATCCGCTGAATCCCTGGACGGAAACGATTCCCGAAGTTTACAACATAAACAACCTGAGCAGCAACATGGACAGCGTGAACTTCATCGCTGTGAAAATCGGTGACCTGAACGGCTCGGCCATCCCTAATCAGTTTTACAACCCGCCCGATGAACGTAGTGGCGAGACGCTCACCCTGCGGGTGAACGATGCCTTTTTGCAACCTGGAAAAGAGCAGCACATAGATTTTACGGCATCCAATTTCCATCAAATTATTGGCTACCAATTCACGCTGAATTTCGACCCCGGCGCCCTCGAATTCGTGCGGGTCGAAACGGGAGACCTGCCGTCATTGACGGAGGCCAACTTCGGTTTTCGCTTTGTCGAAGATGGCGCCTTAACCACTTCGTGGAACGACTTTTCGGCGCATGACCTGCCGGAAAACGCCGTGCTATTCAGCTTAGTGTTCAAGCCTAAATCTGCCATATACCCCGGTGCTGCACTGCGCATCAGCTCTGACTTTACGGCTGCCGAAGCCTATCATGAAAATGGTGAACTGCTGGGCGTGAACCTCGAATTTGAGGCTCCTTCCGGCACGCAACAACTAACGGCAAACACTCATCCAAACCCTTTTAGGGGAAAAACGATCGTTAGTTTCACCAACCCCGCTGACCAGGAAGTGACCCTGACTGTTTTTGACGCATCCGGCAGGGTGCTCAAAACAGTTCGGGGAACTTTTACCGCCGGTTATGGCGAGTTTGAAATAGAGGCTGCTGCACTGCACGGTGCCGGTTCCTACTTCTACCGCTTAGAAACATCTTCAGATGCTGTGACCGGCAAATTGCTGTTGATGGATTGATGAATAATGGTTCCGGCCAAGCAGCCGGGAAGATATTAGCAAAGGCAAAGGGTTGTCCGGACATTTCCGGTCAACCCTTTTGCTTTCCAAATTAATGGGAACGTGGACAATTTTGCTTGAGACGGCGAGGATGAAATGGCGTCACGTTTTGCATGTGTGGCGGAGTGGAAGCTACGGCGTACATCCCAAATCAGGAATGATGTTTGGAGAAGGTGAAGCACCTTCCCTTCAAAACGCTTTCCTTTATGAAAAACGCGGTTCTGTTCTTGCTCGCCTTTTGGTGCCTCGCCTGCAACCAAAGCCATATTGACTCAAGGGCCAGTGCCATGCCCGCTCTGGTACCAGCGGCCCTGAAAAGCGCTGCCGCTCCCGTGCCTGGCTCTCGCAATGCGCAGGAAATGGTAGCCGCGGGGTTCCGCCGTTACGGCATTGAAAAGGGCAGGCTCATCTTTCGCTTGGATGGTGCAGTGAACGGCATCGAGGTCATCTATTTCGACCATTGGGGCTGGCGGGAAGGCAAATATGTGCGTACCGAAGCCAATGTCGGGGCTTACAAGGAAAAGACCAATATGGCCCAATTTCTCGATGGCGAACGCCGCTACGAATACGACCCAAAAACCAATACCGCCAACTATTTCGACAGCCCGCAGGTGGAAGCCTCCGCTCAAAAATACC
>SCUG01000317.1 GCA_004297645.1 Saprospiraceae bacterium
GACGGCACGACCCGGGAAAACGCCACCTACGACGGCGCGGAAATCAAGCAAGCCGACGCCAATCTGCTGGCCTACCCGCTGACCATCGTGAGCAAACCGGAGGACATCCGCAGGGACTTAGAATATTACACCCCCCGCATGTCGCCCGAAGGGCCGGCGATGGGGAATGCCATTTTGGTCGTGCTGTACGCCCGGCTGGGAGAGCCGGAAAAAGCAGCCTCGCTTTTTTCAGGCTGTTACAAACCGAACGAGGTGCCTCCTTTCGGCGTCATCTCGGAAACGGCAGGCGGTACGAACCCCTACTTTGCCACCGGCGCGGGCGGCATGTTGCAGGCTGTGCTGGCGGGCTTCGGCGGATTAGACATCACGGACGAAGGCATCGTGCAGCAGAAAACGGCGCTTCCGAAAGGGTGGAAAAGTCTGACGATTACGGGGGTGGGGGTGGAGGAGAAAGTGTTTTCGGTGAAATGATTTGTTTTTGCAAGTCTGCGAGCCGCAGATTTGGAAGGACTGTAAAACTTTAAGCTAAAGTCCATAGTTTTGTCATCAAGCAAAATCATTATTACCATGTCAGTCGCAGAAGTTCTTGAAAAAATTGACAAGCTGCCCGACCCGGTTCAGCACCACTTATTTTTGTACGTTGACTTTTTATACAACACCTATTTTTCCGATGAAACAGGAAGCGGCAACAAAGCGGCTGTCCCGGACTTTTTTGATACACATGAACTATCGGAGGCAGGAAAATCTATGCTGGAGCAACGAGCAGCACAGGCAATGGCACATCCTGAAAAACGCCTGCCCTGGCGGGAAGCCCGTGCGAAAATTCACAAAAAGCACAACCTGCCTTCATGAACTATTCCGTTCATCTGTCCGGCGAAGCGATTGCTGACTATGATGAGGCGGTAACCTGGTACGAAAAACAAAAAACCGGCTTGGGCTTCGATTTTTCCAATCGCTTGACGGAGGCGCTTGAATTGATTGAAACTTTTCCCGCTGCCCATCCACTTCTTTACGGCAATAGACGTTGCGCCCGGTTGGAGTAATTCCCCTATAAAGTGTTTTTCATTTTTGAGGAACAGGAACCGGATATTCTGGTTTTTGCAATTCTCCACGATAAGCGGCATCCTGATATGTGGCGGGAAAGAAGCCGGGACCTTTGAAGCCCTGAGAAAACCTGGTATCATGCAGGAAGACGGCGCTGCCGAAGGGGTGGAAGGGTTTGACGGTTACGGGGGTGGGGACGGAAGGGAAGAGGTTTGTGGTGAAGTGATACGATTTGCAAATCCCAACAAACTCTTATTGCCGCCGGAGCTTGAGGGCGCTATGAAATCAGCCGGGTAGCGACTATCTTTGTTACCTCAATATGACAACCATGAAGCAATTGGTATTGAAAATAGAAGAAAGCCGATTCAAGCTATTCCTCCAATTCCTGCGGACGCTCGATTACGTGACCATTGTTCAACCTGCCTCCACGCTTGCCAACGGAGAACCGCAGCCTCGCCAGTATGATTTTTCTGACCTCGCCGGCAAATTAGAATGGAAAGGAGATGCGGTTACCCAACAACGCCTGCTGAGAGATGAATGGTAAATTCCTGCTCGACACGAATGCCGTCATCGGTTTGCTCGGCGGTGATGCGGGCTTGGTGCAACTGCTTCAAAGTGCAGTTTGGGTAGGCGTTCCCGTTATCGTCGAATTGGAGTTTCTCTCCTTTCCGAACCTGTCCTCATCGGATGAAGTGCTGTTTGCCCAGTTCAAAAACCGGGTGGAGATAATCAGTCTCGATGCAGCCGACACAGCACTTTTGCAACAAATCATCCAATTACGTCGAGGGTTTAACCTCAAGTTGCCGGATACCATCATTGCGGCAACCGCCCTTCAACGTCAAGCGGCTTTATTGAGCAACGACGCCGTGTTCCGGCGAATTTCCAGTTTGAGTTTGCAAACTTTTTGATTTACGGAGCGAAGAGATGGAAGCCTTTCGGTGTGATGTTGCAGACGGTGCTGGCTGGCTTTGGCGGCTTGGACATCACGGACGAAGGCATCGTGCAGCGGAAGACGGCGCTGCCAAAAGGCTAGAAAAGTTTGACGATGACGGGGGTGGGGTGGAAGGGAAGAGGTTTGTGGCGAAGTGATTCCGCGAGAACGGGGAAAAAGAAATTTCTACTTTTGTAAAAACTTCATCATGTCAAATTTAACAACAAGACAACCATTCCACTTGAACAAAGGCAAACTTGCTTTTCTCAAACCTTACCTGCCTGCGCTCGAAGCTATCTGCAAAAAGTACGGAGTCGGGAAGTTGTATGTTTTCGGCTCTTTGGCAAGAGGGGACTTCGATGAAAAAAAGAGCGATATAGATTTCCTTGTAAAATTTAAAGAGAATGAAAATGACGGGATGGAGTTAATTTCCATGTTGATTGAACTGGAAAATTTACTGCACCGGAAGGTTGACCTTGTTCGGGAGCGACCGTTTGTGAATGAATACTTCGCCCGCTCCGTTGAAAAAACCAAAACCTTATTCTATGAGGCATGATGTTAAAAAGTACCTCCGGGACGTGGAACTTGCCATTGAAAAAATCCATGCTTTCCTCCCTGCCGATTATGATTTTACGGCTTATGAAAAGGACGTAAAAACGCAATATGCCATTGAAAGAGCGTTAGCTATCATTGGCGAAGCGGTTTATCAGATTTTAAAGACGGAACCCACCATCGCCATTTTTCTGACGCTCCGAAAATTGCCAAAGCCCGCCATATCATTGTTCATGCTTACGATACGGTGGACAACCAGTCGGTTTGGGGTATTTTGACGAAGCATTTAAAGGTGCTGGAAGGAGAGGTGAAGCAATTGCTGTTGAGCGGTTAAAGGGGCTTGTGGCTTTTGCTAAGCTGAACTTGATTGGACATCACGGACGAAGGTATCGTGCAACGGAAAACGGCGCTGCCGAAGGGGTGGAAGGGTTTGACGATGACGGGCGTGGGGGTGGAAGGGAAGAGGTTTGTGGTGAGGTGATTTTCGGAAAAGTAACCCAGGATTCCTATTTTTGTAAAAAACTTGAATCATGTTAAAAGAAGAAGTTCTCGTCGAAAGTCAAGCTTCTGACTACCAAACCGAACGAAACAAACCTATGCCTAACAGAATCCACGGCGTCATCCAGACCGACCTCGCCACCCTGCTCAAAAATGAATACGGCGACCGCTTTCAAATTTCATCGGAAGTCACGCTCGACACGACACCTTCCACGACGCCCGATATTCTGATTTACCCCAAGAAAAAGCTGAACTGGAAAACCGTGGAAGCCAGGGAAAAGGAAATGCCGGTTACAACTATTGAAATTCTCTCACCCAGCCAATATATCGAAGACCTGGCGGAAAAGGCTATTGATATTTACTTTCCAGCCGGCGTTCAATCAGCCTGGATGATTGTGCCGCCGCTAAAAACCGTCAGCATTTTGACGCCTGACGACAAGCAATTGGTTTTCAGCCAGGGCATTCTCACCGACCCGGTGACGGGGATACAGCTTTCGGTGGAGAAGATTTTTGAGTGCATGGCGTAGCAGCTTTCCTGGCAGGTTTACGCACGTCAAAGACGTATCAGATATTGGGTTCGAGATGCATTCTCGAACCAGCGCAAAGGCTTGGCTCTGCAAGCTATTCAAATGTAATAGTGGAAAGCGGGGCTACAGACTTGCAACAGCGGGGGAAGTTTGTGGTGAAGTGAAGCGATTCGCAAATCCCAAACAGTACCAGTTGTTGCAAGTTTAGCGCAGCGAAACTTGCAACAGGTTTGAAACAACTATCGTGTCTTAGAAAACCCGCCGGGGTAGTTTCAAGTTACGCTGCGCTAAACTTGAAACAACTGGTAAGTACAAAACAACTATGGTAAACTTAGAGAATGGGCTAATAATTCTAACTTTACAAACTAAATTTTAAAATCATGGACGACCACTTACACTTAACCGTTGACTACGAACCAAGCCGTAGCACCAAGAAACTTTGGCTTTCAACTCGGAAGGACAAAAACAAAAAGGAATATTCCTACGAAGGTTTTTCACAAAAACTTTCATTGTTTGGTTTATTTGATACCCAGGGTTATCGCTTAGACCGCTTTCTATTTTATCTTGCTATCATCTTTGAAATTGCAGGTATGGTAATCATCACAGCGTTAGCGGGCGGTGGCTATTTGATACTCGGAACTCTTGCAACAGCAATTGTGATTGACATATTTCTTGCAATTGGCGTGCACTTGAAAAAAGGAGAAATATGTGAATACGAAAACAAAAAAGTTGTTGCTAAATTCAACAACGACCCCGACAGAACTGAAGCGTGTCAAGAACGTATCAACTATTTGGAAAAATGGTGGCTTGCCCGTGTTTGTTTGGTTTTGATTTGGCTTTTCTCAATTACAAAATCATTCTTCTTCTACACAATAAACGGTGGAGACATCTTTGCAATTTTAATGTTGCTTCTCTACATTTTCATTGCGTATGTTCATACAAATCATACAGGATATTTCATTGCTCATGCTCGTCTTAAAGGAGAAATGAGAAGAGAGCAAAAACAACATCTTGCAGCACTTCTCAAGAATGATACTACTCCAAATTCTGTTACAACTCACAGAATAAAACCGCTGAATACTACTGTTACTTTCACAGAGAGCCACAAATGCAAAAACGAAAAAGGAAATCACACTACCGCTCCACAACATGAGGAAAGAGAAAACGCAATTTACAAGGACAAGACAGACAATGATTGGAAGTTAAAAACTTGGGGTGTTCTTACTGACGAAGAATTAAATCACATCGTGACCGAACAACCAGATGCAGTTAAGGGACCTTTTGTTGTGAAGGGACTTGAAGAACAATTAGAGATGCTTACATCAAACGCAAAACGATAAACGATACTA
>SCUG01000318.1 GCA_004297645.1 Saprospiraceae bacterium
GAACAACATCGCAAACCTTAAAGACGCCATTGCAGAAGACGCAATGGACGCCAGCTCTCCCGGCGACAGCATGTTGGTACTTTTCAGCGAGGCCTTAGCACTGCACCGCGAGGCGCTCGCCATCCGGCAAAAACTGGACGATGCCGGCGGACAAGCTGAAATTTTCAACAACATGGGGTATGTGCTGAAAAACTTAGGTAGTTATTACGAAGAGAGCCTCCACCCAAAACAAGCCGCCACTGCCTGGAAAGACGCCGAAACATACTTGCGCCAATCGCTCGCCATTCGTGAAAAAGAGGGAGACAAAGCCGGCATCATGGAGGTGTACAACGGTATTGCCGATGTGCGGCGGCGGCAGAAACGCTACAAAGAGGCCCTTGGCTTCACCCAGCGCTATTATGCCATCGCCAAAGAAATAGGAGACCAAAAGTTCCAGCAAAACGGGCTGAAAGACCTCGCCCGGATTTACAACAACATGGGAGAGTACAAGCTCGCCTACAAATATCGCGAGCAGTATGACGAGCTACGGTATGCCCGCTTCAACGAAGAGCGCATCAAAAGCGAGGAACGCCGGGAAATCGTGTACGGTGACCGCAAAAAACAAGGTGAAATCGAACGCCAACAAAACGAACTCCGCATCCGCGATGCCCAGCTAAAAACGGCATCTGCTATTCAATATTCCCTGATTGGCGGAGCCTTGCTGCTGCTCTTGCTGGCAGGCGTAATGCTCAACCGGAACAAGGTCATCCGCCGTGAAAAGCAGCGCTCCGAAAACCTCCTGCTCAACATTTTGCCAGCCCAAACTGCCGAGGAACTCAAAAAATATGGCAAGGCCAAAGCCCGTCGTTACGACTCAGTGACGGTATTGTTCACCGACTTCCAGTCATTCACCCAAATAGCAGAACGTACCTCGCCGGAGGCCCTCGTGGCGGAGTTGGACGAGTGCTTCAGGGCTTTCGATGAAATCGCCACCCGGTTCAACATCGAAAAAATAAAAACCATCGGAGACGCTTATTTCGGCGTAGCCGGCCTCCCCAACCCCACACGCACCCACGCCGAAGACGCCGTGAGCGCGGCCCTCGCCATGCAGGCGTTCATGGCTCAGTTCAGGATAAAACAAAAACGGGATGGCAAGCCGGAGTTTTTCTGCCGCATTGGCATTCACACAGGGCCGGTAGTGTCGGGCGTGGTTGGTAAGAAAAAATTCGCCTATGACATCTGGGGCGACACCGTGAACATCGCCGCCCGCATGGAACAAAGCGGAGAAATCAACCGGGTGAACATCTCGCAAGGCACCCACGACCTGCTGGGGCCACAGTTCCATTGCATTCACCGCGGCAAGGTGAAAGCTAAAAATAAAGGTGAACTCGACATGTACTTCGTCGAAGCGGGAACCGAATAAATGCCGGGAAAAAAAATCTGAGGGCGACTCCGCAGCGCTGGCAGCGAACCGGCAACGGCAATCGTATTAAGGGTGGTTTAAAGAAATAGGCGTTATTCTGAAGGCAGTCCCTTGTTTACTCTCACTAATTTTTGAACTAAGCAATGAAGGGGCTGCCTTCATTTTTTTTTTGCCCACCTTTCATTTTCTCCATATTTTACAGGCTTTACGCACAAAAAACCTCCGGACGCTGGGAGCGTGCCGGAGGTTCAAGATTTGGCTTTTGTGTTTTAACCTTGGATGAAACCCAATTTAAAAATCGTTTCGTTTGAACTTAACGGGAGCGTTTCGAGAAACCTGTAACTCTATAAATTTCTTTGCGTTTTTGAACTTTTGATAGCACAAAGATAGGGGCATAACACACGACTTTAGGCCCAATGAATGCATCATCTGAGCCTATCAGAATTTTCCATTATTTACAAGCATTAAAAAGTAACCCGTTGCAGAACAACAGGTTACTTTTTTAACTAAAAACCTTTTTGTAAGTTTGAGTTTCACTTGATTCGCCAAAGTGGAACCTCAAATAGTATTACTAAAGGTGGTGGTTTGTCTCATAAGTTTGAGACCGTTCGTTGCACTACAGTGCTTTACACAATGCCAGTATCTTCGATGATAATGGCTTCTGATTGGCCTCCTGCGAGAAGATCCAGGAGAAGATCGATAAGGATGAGTACTTCCATAGTTCAGTATTTAGTAAAGGTTAAAGAATCAATACTATTGAGGGGGAAGCACAGAAAGGGGATTGCCCGGTAAAGGGCATAAAGTGCCAGGCCGCTGGCCGCCAAACCAACGGAACGGGATTTTGGAAATTTATGGGAATGAGGTACGATTCGCATCAAGAGCACCGGGTTCGGGTGGGAGGGTGAGTATAAGTGCCCCTCATGCATCGATTATTAAAAACCAATACACGAACTGCGAATGGAACAATTAAAAGAACTGGTTAACGTAGTTACCAAAAATAAGGCCAAACGCATTGACATCGTCGGGCAAGAGGATGCAGGAGATAGCCTGATATTGAAGCTTTACGATGCGTTGGCTGCCGGCAATTTTGCTTCGGATGACGAAGCCATCGCTCATTTTTATCCCGGCCACGACAAGCCGGCCCCCAATTACAACCGGCTCAAGCGAAAGCTTCGGCAACGCCTGCTCAATACCCTATTTTTTATTGATGTAAATCAGACTGGATTCAACGAAACTCAGAAAGCTTACTATTCTTCTTACAAAGAAGTGACAGCCATTAAAATATTAAAAGGAAGAGGAGCTACGAAAGTCGCTCTTCCCCTCGCCGAAAAACTACTCAGCCAGGCCCTAAAGTTTGAATTCACAGACATCGCAGTCAACGTATT
>SCUG01000319.1 GCA_004297645.1 Saprospiraceae bacterium
GGCGGTTTCTGGGGAAATTTAGGAGGTGCAGTTCTAAACCTCCTAAACGTATCCCCTCATAAATTAATGGGAGTTTTCCAAAATTACGCAGTCTTTTCGAGCGGCAGGGTTTTGAACCCTGCGTTTCTGGTACGAAAACGCAGGGTTCAAAACCCTGCCGCTCGGAATACCAGCATTTTTTGAGGGGATACTCCTAAACCTCCTTCGAATTATTCTACCAGCAACTTGCCTGCGCCCCATCCGTCCACGCATTTCAGCCGGTAAATATACAAATCCGGCCCCGGAATTTCCCGTCTGCCGATTTTCCATGCCTGAGACCCTGCGCCAGAAATTCTCGATTGCTCGTAAACCACCCGGCCCGACGGGTCGGCGATGGTCAAAGTGACCCTGGTTTCCTGACCAAGAGCATATTCGATGGAAGTGCTTTCGCTGAACGGGTTCGGCCTGGCATTCAGCAGCCGGAACACGCCTCCACCACCTGGTTCTTCAAAATTCAGCGCCAGGTGAAACTGCTCTAAACTGGCGGTATAAGCCTCTGCCGCCAATTCGGTTTCGTCAAAGGTCAGGGCATCCCGCAGCCAGCCATCTTCTTTTGCCATGAAAAGCAGGGTAAACGCAGGCCTGTCTGTTTCCACCGGAACCGGGGCCTCATTGAACCAACTCGTTTTCAAGAGGCCTTCGGTCAAACCTTCGGTGCCGAAACACTCCGGCCCGGCAAAGCCCGGTTCTAATTTCACCAATGCCAGCAGGGCGGGGTTGAAACGCAGGGCGAACTGAAAGCCCGAAAGCAGGGCAGTGCCCGGCGAAAACGGCACTTCATAACGTTCGCCTTTTTTCAAAAACCGGTTTGTCAACAAGAGTTCTGATTCGCCGGGGTAAGACCGTTCCTGTATTTCACCGCCAAAGGCTGGAATAGCGCTGTTGTTGAGATCCCCTATTTTAATGCCAATGAAGTCGTATGGTGGAGCACCGGGAGGGATTCCTGTTGTGATTGCCTCCGGGAAAATGGATTCGAACGGGTTTAATGGATTGGGGAAAACGAACTCTTTGGGCACGAACCGCCAGGAAGTGTTATTGGGAAATTTCTGTGTTATCCCCAGAATAAGTTTGCGCATTTCCACGGCATCGAAAGTGGTGATACTATTAGACTTGTTCACGTCGGCAGCTATCATTTTATAGGGGCTGTTCAACATTTGCACACCGAGCACATGCTTCACCAAAAGCACGGCATCAAATGTAGTGACCCCATTCAGGTGATTGTCATCTTTAAATGGCATTACCTCCAAATCATTTGAAGGTGGATCGGGGTAGGAATAATTTCCGTCTGAGTTTGTATTGGTAATGAAGCCGTCGGAAAAGGTTATCTGTACATTGGCGATGCCGTCCATCATTTCAGTAGCGATAGTGCCGGATATGGTATTAAAAAACTCGCATTCGACCCCATGTCCAGTTTCTATGATAATGAACGTTTCACAAGAGTCCTGATTCCCATTATTATCGGTTACCCAGAGTTGAATGGGGTTTAAGCCAATATCATAGCAATTGAAGAAATGGGTGGCACTATCCGGATCAGCGGAAAAAGAAAAGGCAATACCAGAGGGGCAATTGTCATAACTGCTGTCATTGAAATTTGCGGCCCATAATTGAATCATTCCTGAGTATGGGTCTGTAATTTCCACCGTGAGGCCCTGTTTACACACGGCCACTGGAGGTGGGTCAATCACCGAAAGCGTGGTAGCGCACAAAGAGTGGTTATTACAGTTGTCGTAGGCGTTGTATTCTACTTCGTAATCTCCAGGGAGAACATTATAGTATGGCCCATATCCAGTCAACCAGTTGCCGTTAAGTTTGATACGGGCGGTGACATAGTTCACGATGCTACATTCTTCGGTTTCCGGCACTGGCAGTATCACAATAGCTTTACAGGTACTATCGGGCACGACGACTGCGGGAATCACGCAGTTATTGGTAAAAACGGGGTCCACGTTATCAATTACCTTGATAATCTGCTCGTAAACGATATACCCGTCCCAGGGGTCGGTGTCGTCGTCGGTGTCGGGGCCGGTGAGGTTGGTGGCTTCGGCGGCGCCCGGCATGGCGGTGTTGTTCCAGCTATCGCGGAAGGTGCGGTTGTCGCAATCGCCGTCTCCGTCGAGGTCGCAGCCGGGGTAGGGCAGGCCGAGCTGGTTTTCGGGCATTTCAATAACCTCCTGGTCGAGTGTGTCGCCGGTGACGCAGAAATTGGCTACGTGCCATGTTCGTTTTATTTTAAAACAAGCATCTGCGACGACGGTGAAAAGAACGTCGGTGTGCCACACGGTGAGGTTTTCACTACCTGCATTGGAGAAGACAGGCTCCCCGAACTCAGGCGGGGCCGTGCCGCAATTCACCGTGATGTCTGCGGGAAATTCTACGACGAAATCAGATACCTGCACCACCTGAATATTCTGGATGCACTGCTCCGGTTGAATCGGGTCCTCGATGGTAATGGTGCGGTAAATGAACCCCTCGCCGCATGTATCAACATCAATGGCCGCCGCATTCGTCAGGTCGAAATTACAGTTGCTGTAAAATATAGGTTCGCCGAAAGGCGCCAGTACGCCGAAGGCGCCGGCTTCGATGCTGTCTTTCAGCACCTCGTTGAAGTAGTCGCGGGTAATGAGCGTGTCGTTGGGGCAGGCGGAGATGATACCCTGCTGCACCACTACGATGCTCAATTCTATGGCTTCATTATCGCAGGCGTCGGTGGCGATGTAAAAGGCGTTGAAAACACCCGGGCTTTTTGGCACACTGATGATGCCGCCATCGGATTGCAGCGTGTCCCACGGGGTCAGTATTTTGACGGAAAAATCAGAACATTCGAAATCGAGGGAAATGGGCGGGAAGGTAGTTTCAACTCCGCAGGTAGGGCCGGCACTTGCCCACAGCGTGTCGGGGATGCTGAAAACCGGCGGTTGGTCGTCCTGCACCACGAGGGTCTGTACATGTACCACCTCATCGCTTTCGCAAAAGTCGAACGCCATCCATTTTCGCTTAATGATGTATTTTGCTCCGCAAACATGGGTGATGCTATCGGTAAAAAATATGGCCATGTCGCATGGCACGTTGTTGGAGTGGAGTGCAAGACCGGCCAACGTGGGCACCCCGGTTTGGCTGGTATCCGTAGAAGTGAGGTATCCGGTGGTGTCACTGCATGCTATCGGCGGCAGGTCGGTGCCATCATGGCTGGGTGGAAATACGATTTCATTCAGTTTCGCCCTGCGGGCGTAAATATTCTGCTGGCAGGTGGTCAGGTTGTTGTATAGGTCGGTGGCGTGCCAGGTTCGCGTTATGTGAAAAGCAATGCTGTCGCCGTCGCAGTACGAGTTGGTTCTTTGGTCCAGAAACCAGATGGCGAGGTCAGTGCTGTCGATGCAGCCCGTGATGAGGGGCTGCCCCGTCACTGCGGGGGTGCCGTCCATGTTGCAAAGAATGACCGTGTCGGCGGGGCAGGTGATGCTGGGCGGCAGGCTGTCAGTCAGCACATTGATACTGCCCCAGCAGGCATTGCCGTTTAGAGAATAGATTACTTTGACCGTCCACGTAGTTCCCACGAAGCTCAAATCAACGATGTGGCCGAGGTTCTGGCCGAAGGGGCCTAAGACCAGAGCCACGTAATTATCGGGGCAACCATAAGGCCCACCCTCCAAAATCATGTTTGGAGTGACCTCCTTCCAGCAACTATCGCCGATGTACACGTTCACGTTGTCGTTGCAAGTTAAGATGTTGGTGCCGCCATCATTTACTGTAACGCTGAAAATGCACGTCCATAAATCGCCGTTGATGTCAATGGCTGCCAGCGAAACGTTGGTGGCACCGAATTCAAAAAAATAACCCGGGCCAGGGTTAAAAACCGTGTCAGTCAGGGGCACCGAGCTGCTCCAAACCAGCGTGTTGAAATCGAGGTAAGCCCCGCATTCTTCGGGGGCGGCGGTGATAGTCACATTATTGGGACAGGCAATTGTCACTGGCGGCGAGCCTGCGAGGAGCAGGGTTCTTGTGGTTAGAAAAATAGCAGACAGGATGCTGCATACGGTCCATTTACGCGAAAGTTTGCGAAGCTGAATAAAATTAGTGTTCATGGTGAAATTGGGTAATGATGTTGCCCGGTCATGTTGTCCATTTTTTTAGGCTTTATCTGAATGTCCGAACATGGCAAGGGCGGAAAATTTACTATTTAAAACAAAAGCAATTTACCTGTCGCAATGCAGGCTTCGGTTTCCAGCCTATAAATGTACAATCCCGTGCCGGAAAAATCCTTCCGATTCAAAATTATCTCGTGACTTCCCGCCTCAAAAGACTGCGCAGCGACGAAGACCTGCCTGCCTGCAAGGTCCAAAACTGAGAGCCTTACGCTTTCCTTACCTACCAGCGTGAACACGATGGCCGTACTTTCGTGGAAAGGATTCGGGCGGGCAATATGCGCCAGGATGCCGGTGCTGCTTTCGCCAAAAACCAACTGGACGCGCAGGCATGACAAGTCAGCAGCGTAAGCTTCGGCAGGCATTTCCCGTTCGTCAAGGCGCAGCGCCTGGCTCACCAGCCCATCTTTTTTCACCCGGAATACAAGCGTGAAAGCTGGCTGGCCCGGTGTGGGCTGATACGGTGTGGCGGCGTACCAACTTACCCTGAGTTTGCCTTCAGGCAAATGGGTGGTTCCAAAACATTCCGGCCCGGCAAAACCGGGTTCTAAGGCCACAAATTCCAACAGCGCCGGGTCGAATTGCAAGGCAAACTGGAATCCATGGAGTGGGGCAGTGCCAAGGTCGAAAGGCATGCTCAATAACGCGCCATTGTGTACATCGCTTCCAGTAAGTGGGACTGGGAGGTAGCCAGTGAAATTGCGTTCCTCCACGTCGCTGAAGTTGAGCGGATTGGCGCTGAGGTTCAAGTCGCCGGTTTTTATTCCGATAAAATTGAGGTTGGGCAAATTCATCGGATTGCTCACAACAATCACCTCCGGGAATGGCGTAAACCACGGGTTGGCAGGGTTGGGGAAAACATAACTCGTTGGCACAAAACGCCACGAGGTGTTATTGGTGAAATTGGCGTTGATGCCCAGAATCATTTTCCGGATTTCCACGGCGTCGAGTGTAGTGACAGAATTGGAGTGGTTGGCATCAGCAGCTATTATCTTGTAGGGGCTGTTCAGCATAGAAGTACCCAAGATGTGCTTCGTCAGCAGCACCGCATCGAAGGTCGTCACGCCGTTTCCCGGGTTCACGTTTTTGATAAGTGAAATAGAGAAACCGGTGCCTGGATTTGGCAAAGAGTAATGGCCACTGGCGCCGGTGATTACAGTTTGCCCAGCACCGTTGGAGACCTGAACCTGCGCAATGCCCGCGCCCGTTTCCGTCAGGATGGAACCGCTCACTTCGGGAAGTGTCGTGACGCAGGGGTTGCCGGGGGGCGAATTCACGAAGATGTTGGTTTGGCAAAAATCCTGATTGCCAGCGGCGTCCGTCACCCAAAGCTGGATGGGGAAAATACCGGCTTGGTCGCAGGTGAGTTGCAGTGAGTCGTCATTCACGTCTTCTGAAAACGAGAACTTGAGTGCCCCTGTGCAATTGTCTGAACTTAGGCCATTCATCTGGTTCGCCTTGAGCCACGCCGAGGCGGGGTTTGTGTTTAGCAGTTGCACGTTTATTCCATTCTTACACACGGCATGAGGCGCTGCGCAATCCACGACCGTCAGAGTGGTAGAGCAAGATGCCTCATTATTGCAATTGTCTGCCACGATAAAAGTGACGTTATAGGTGCCTGGCATCACATTCGGGAAAGGCCCGGCACCTGCTCCCAAATCCCCGCTTGCCGTCACGTTGTAGCTGGCACATTCCAACACGTTTGGCTCCGGAATGGTGAGGTTGATGCTGCACCCACTCACGATGCAGATGTCGGGAAGTATGCAGGCATCGGGGAATTTTGGTGCGACATGGTCCACTATTTCAATAGACTGCTGGTAAACAATGTACCCATCGCTACCGGCGGCGAACCGCCGAATCCCCACCATTGGGTCCGGTGCTGTGTCTTCCGGCAGGCTGCCGGTGACGCAGGTGTTTGCCACTTCCCAGGTGCGCAAAATTTTGAAACAAATGCCGGGAACATTCGTGACTACCGAGTCGGTGAAGCTGACATCCATCATTTCACAATCGGCGAAAAACACTTGAGGTGAACCAGCATCGAATGGTGCATCGCCACAAACGACCACCGTATCTGCCGGAAACAGCACTTCGAAATTGGAAACGTGCTCCACATGTATGGTCTGCTGACACGACAGGTTTTGGCCAGCGAAGCTGGCCGTAAAAGTGCGGACGATGTTCCCATGGCCGCAGGCATCCACTGAGGCGGAGGCCTCTTCCGCCATTTGTATGCCGCAGTTGGCGAAGGTAGTAGGGTAGCCGAATGGTGCCAAAACAGTCAGGTCGCCATATTGCAACGGGTTTTTTATTTCATTGAAATACACTGTGCAGGAAACCTGAGTTTCTGGCGGGCAATGGGCGAGCAGTCCTGCCTTCACGAGCAGGAGCGAATGCACCGTCGTGTCGTTGTTGCACTCGTCTTCAACTTTGTATAAAATGTCGTACTGCGCTGGTTGCAGAGGCACGGGAATTTCGCCGCCATTAGAGTTGAGCGTACCCCATGGCGTGGCGATGGAGACGACGAACCCCGAACATTCGTGAATCAGGTTGATAGGAGGAAAGGTGGTGGAGGCACCGCAGGCGCTGTTGGTGCTGACGAATATGGTATCGGGCACCGTGAACAGTGCAGGCTGGTCGTCCACCACTTTTATGGTTTGAGTTTTCGTGATGAACACATTTTCGCACTGGTCGAAAACCGTCCATTCGCGTACGATGGTGAAAGAAGCACCGCAACCGGTGATGTATTGGTCGTACCAGGAAACGTCAATGTAACAGGCGACCACTTCTGGTGACAGTCCATGCACCAAAGGTATGCCGGTGATGGCGGGGTTGGTTTGCTCTTCCACCGTGAGTTGGGGCGAGCAGGGAATTTCGGGGTTCTCGATGCCGTCGAAATTGGGAGGGAATACCACATCGGCGAGGTCGAGTCTGCGGGCGTAAATGTTTTGGATGCACGATGTCGCAGTACCGAAAGTGTCAACGGCCTGCCATTGCCGTTCCATCCGGAAGGCAAGGGTATCGCCATTGCAAAAGGAGCTGATGAATATATCCTGAAAGGTGATGCCAAGCAACGATTTGGCTTGACAGCCTGTAATTTCCGGCACGCCAAGATAGACTGGGTCAGTAAGTTCATTGCAAAAAATGGTGGTATCTGCCGGGCAGGTAATGGCCGGTGGCAGGCCGCCGGGAGGGACAAACAAATGCCCGGAGCAGGAGTTTCCTGAGCTGTTGGCCACGGTGAAATTCCACCAATGCCCAATAAATTCCGGTGTGACCACATTGCCGAGCTGTTCGCCGGAGGCCGATAACAAGTTGACGTTGAATCCCGTGATGGGGCAGCCGTACTCGTTCGGGAGGAGGGTTGTTTCATAGGTCAGAGGCACCGTGCAGTCTTCATCGAGATTGACGATAACGGTGTCGAGGCAGCTCATTCCTGGATATTCGTTGATGGTGAGTATAAAGGAACAGGCCGTCACTAAGCCGTGAATATCCTTGCCCGTCAATGTAATGGGTGTGCTGCCGATGAAAAAGAAAGTGCCGGGGCCGGGCATGAAAGTGGTATCCACGAGTGACACCGTGGAATACCACTCCAGCGTGCTGAAATCGAAGATGACACCGCAGAGTCCGGGGTCAGCCTCCACAGTCAGGTCGTCGGGGCAGATGATGATGACTTCATCATTGGTGGGTTCTTCCGCCCGTGCAACCGGGGCAGCTACACTTCGCTCCAACAGGCTTGAAATGAGCAGTAATAGCAGCGGCAGAAGTATTTTTTTATAACCGGTGATTTGAGATAAAATTCCGTTCATGGCATAGAGTTTAAGTTTCCAGGTGCATATGTGCCGACATTGAGGATTAGAGTATAACTCAGTAAAACCGGGTTGCTTTGAAAAAAGCATCCGGCAGATTTTGATCTTACTGTCCTTTAACTGAATGATACAGGGTGAGAAACTTACCCGTTTTTGGAGGCTTGCCGGTTATTTTTTTTGGAGCATATTCTCGAAGAACGATTTATTAATCCGGCAATTCAGAGGGCAAATTATCCTTTTTTACTATAAACATGAAACGGAACGCCGCATTTTTTTAAGGTTCCATGCTTGCAAATGACGTAAACCAGGAATTTTTCACCGCTACCGGGTAATCGTCTCTTCGCCTACGCTTTGATTTGCTGTAATTATGAACATCGTTAGCTGTTTTCTACGGCAGGGCATTTCCCCAATTCCTCAAAATGCCCTTTCTTCGCAGCTTCAATCAATAATTCAACCGGCCGGATGGCTGGTTCCGCGGAATAAAATCATCTGACATGGACTATAATCCGAGAGAAATAGAGAATAAGTGGAGGAAGTGGTGGGACGATAACGAGGTGTACAAGGTGCCGAATGAGAGCAACAAGCCAAAGTTTTACGTACTCGACATGTTCCCCTATCCTTCGGGTTCTGGTCTGCATGTGGGCCACCCCCTGGGGTATATTGCCTCCGACATCGCCGCCCGTTTCAAGCGAATGAGGGGATACAACGTGTTGCACCCGATGGGATATGATGCTTTCGGCCTTCCGGCCGAACAGTACGCTATTCAGACCGGCGTTCATCCTGCCGTTTCTACCGAACAAAATATAAACCGGTATCGTGCCCAGTTGGATAACCTGGGTTTCAGCTTCGACTGGAGCCGCGAGGTTCGCACTTGCGACCCCAATTATTACAAATGGACCCAATGGATTTTCCTCCAGTTGTTCAACCATTACTATTGCAAAGAGAAGAAACAGGCGCGGCCAATTTCTGAATTGACGGCCCTTTTTGAAGGCAAAGGCAACGCAGAAGTAAACGCAGAAAATTCCCAGGAAGGCACCTTCTCAGCCGGGGAGTGGAAGGCCATGACGCCCAAACAGCGCGACACCGTGCTGATGAACTACCGGTTGGCCTACCGCAAAGTGACTTACGTGTGGTGGTGCGAAGAGCTGGGCACTGTGCTCGCCAACGACGAGGTGAAAGATGGTTTCAGCGAGCGCGGCGGCCATCCGGTAGAGCGCAAGCCCATGCTGCAATGGTCGCTCAGGATTACGGCTTACGCCGAACGCCTGTTGAACGATTTGGCGGACATTGATTTTTCTGACTCGATGACCAAAATGCAGAGCAACTGGATTGGCCGCTCACAAGGCGCTCAAATATTTTTTGACCTCGCTGGAATTGACGGAAAGTTGGAGATATTCACCACCCGCCCCGATACCATTTTCGGAGCCACTTTTATGGTGCTGGCTCCGGAGCACGCCCTCGTTCAAAGGATTACTACTGTTGCCCAACGCCGCGAAATCGAGGATTATCTGGCTTACGTGAATACCCGTTCGGAGCGCGACCGTATGGCCGAATCTAAAGAAGTTTCCGGAGCTTTCACCGGCGCCTTTGCCATCAACCCGTTCAATGGCTATAAAATCCCCATCTGGATTGCAGAGTACGTGTTGAAAGATTACGGAACCGGAGCTATCATGGGCGTGCCTGCCGACGATGAGCGTGACCGTCGCTTTGCCGAAAAATTCAACCTGCCCATCGTGCAAGTCATTGACAAAAGCAAATACCCTGGAGCTACCATTGAGGATAAGGTGGGCACGATGATAAATTCGGATTTCCTGAACGGCATGGAAGTGCCCGATGCCATCGAGGCTATTTTGCAAAAAATCGAGGAGCGCCACATCGGTACCCGCCGCGTAAATTACAAACTGCGCGATGCCATTTACAGCCGCCAGCGCTATTGGGGCGAACCGTTTCCCATCGTTTACGATGAAGATGGTGTAGCCCACGCACTGCCGGAAAAAGACCTGCCCCTCGAGCTGCCGGAATTAGACGATTTTAAACCTACCACCGGGGGGAAGGCACCGCTCGCCCGCGCCACCAAATGGGTCAACCTGCCCAACGGCTGGACCCGGGAAACCGACACCATGCCCGGCTTCGCCGGCTCGTCCTGGTATTTCCTGCGATACATGGACGCCCACAACGACAAGGATTTTGCTTCGCAAAAAGCCTTGAACTACTGGCGCGACGTTGACCTCTACGTCGGCGGCACCGAACACGCCGTTGGGCATTTGATGTACAGCAGGTTTTGGCATAAGTTCCTTTACGACAAAGGCTTGGTGCCCACAAAAGAGCCGTACCGAAAGCTGATAAATCAGGGCATGGTTCAGGGTGTTATCGAAAGCATGTTTTTGCTGAAAGAAAAGGTGAACGGCAAAAGCAAATTCGTTTGCTCCAAGCTCGCTGCCAAAATGGGCATCACTGATTATGTGAAAATTCCGGTCTTGGTCAATTATGTGGTGGACTACGGCTCGCCAAATTCCTTTATGAGCATTGATAGCATCAGGCAGTTTATAGATTGGCGGCCGGAATACAAGGATGCCATTTTCGAATGTGCCAACGGTACTTACCACCGCGGCGTTTTTACCCCGAAGGGGGAAGCCAAAGACAGCCGCCTGCACACTTTTTCGGAGGTGGGCAAAATGTCAAAAAGCAAATACAACGTCATCAACCCTGACGACGTGGTGGAGCAATACGGCGCCGATTGTTTTCGGATGTACGAGATGTTTCTCGGCCCCATCGAGCAGGCAAAACCCTGGGATACAAAAGGCATTGACGGCGTCTCGAAATTTCTGAGAAAATTGTGGAGTTTGTTCTTCGGCAATCAGGGCCAGTTTTTCGTGAGCGATGTTGCGCCGGATAAAGAGGAATTGAAAATCCTGCACACTTGCCTGAAAAAGGTGTCGGAAGACATCGAGCGGTTTTCATTCAACACCTGCGTCAGCGGGTTTATGATTTGCGTGAACGACCTGCGCAGCCGCAATTGCAACAAGCGGGAAATATTGGATGCCTTGGTACGGGCTGTTGCCCCGTTTGCACCCCATGTCAGCGAGGAATTGTGGCACCTTCTGGGCCATACCTCATCCGTTTGCACGGCAGATTATCCCACCGTGGAGGTGAGCCATCTCATCGAAGAAATGGTAAAATACCCCGTCAGCATCAATGGTAAGAAACGCGACCTGGTGGAATTGCCAGCGGGTGTGCCCGTGAAGGATTTGGAAAAATTGGCGCTCGAACTGGAATCCGTAAAGAAATGGACAGAAGGTATGACGATTCGCAAAGTCATTGTGGTGCCCGGCCGCTTGATAAACGTGGTGGCAGGGTAGGGAAGATAGTTTGAAAAAAAAGAGGCCGGAGATTCCCCGGCCTTTTTTTTTTTTTTAAAAAAAACCTACTTTTTAAAAGGCATCTCGTTCACCTTTCTACCTATCCGAAAGCCAAGCCGGAGACCCTCATCGGCGTCCATCTGAAAGTGTACACCGAGGGGAATGCGCGAGTAAGCGTTTTCATTCGCCATTTCGTAAAAACTGGCAAAAGACCTTGGTGTGCTCAAGAATTCGTCCCTTCCTTCATGGCTGCGATCTGCCATGGCGTAATTATAGCCAAAAACTTGAGATAGCGTTTCGGCGGCAGCGGCTCCAAAAGTGGCGTGCCCTGAAGGATAGGCCGGAAAGCTGGGCGTTGAATCCCAATGAGGTTTCCAGGTAGAGTCAATAACTCTGTTGATATAGGTGACCGGCCTCTCCACATTGTAAATGTATTTGGAATACCAGCAGGCAACAGCGGCATCGTTGAGTGCTAATGATAGTGTACAGAACGCGTAAATAGCTGTTTCGAGGTCGGAATTTTCGTTTTTAATAACTTGGCAGGCGATAGAAATCCACCGGGAAGCGGGACTAAATGTTTGGCCGGTAAAATCGTCACTCCAAAATTCAGCTATCCATTGTTCATTAAAGGTCAGATTTTCAACGGTGTTTCTTACCTCCAGAGCCTGAGCATAAAGGGGCGATGTACTCTCCTGGCTAAATGTCAAAGGCGATTTGGCGATTTTATCCTCTGGCTGGATGGCAAAGGTTCTGACATTGCCCCAGTATGGGAATAAGGCAGCACTAAAATCGGGGGGCGTCGGTTTCCAAAGGCCAGGGCCAACGAGGGGCACATAGGAGGCAGGGCGCGGGAAAAGATAGGCATCATGCCCGAACTGGTCCGTTTTCGACCACTCCCAAATAGCATCTGCCACTGCCTCTCCGTAGGCTTTTGAGCGGTTGAAAATCGTGTTGCCCACTTTAGCCGAAAACTCCTGGTTGAATGCCTCTTGTAGTTCCAGAATTTTGAATAGCAAATCCGTCTGTTGTCCGGTTGCTAATGCCTGGCCTGGGAAAAAGTGCTGAATCATTGAGGCATACACAGCATTTAAAACGGTGGGCCAATGATAATCTTTAGATTTGTCAGCAGTGGGAAGGCTAAGGCCAGCGTACAAATTTTGAAGAGAAAGGTAATGGGGCATGCCCTTCATGCACGATTCATAAGCGGCGAGGTTGATGTAAGCCAAAGCCCTGGCCGCCGGGCCAGGCCGGTAACCTTGCGCATAACGGTCCAGTTCGAGGAACAATTTCATCCATTCCAATGGAACACCGGCGGTGTTTGTCTGAACCAATTCGAAAGGCGAAGGCGAAGAGGTGCCGTCGTCCTTACAGGAAGTCCACATCAACGCCGCTGCGAGCGCTGCAAATAACAAAAGCCTTGTATGCCGTGTCGGGTAATTCATAGAAAAAATATTTGTACGGGTGCAAACTATGGGCACAAAGTAAATGGTTGTGCTGTGATTTTCCACGTTTTCCTGTATTAACCAAAACGTTGGCCAAACATCCACACCGCCTCAGTCAGCGCAAGTTGTCCATCCATGATGAGCGGGACTTCACAATTTTGATTATTTTTGCCACGGTCTTTTTATTATAATCCCATCATCAAAATTGCTTTCGCACCTACGAATCCTATTGTTTTCAGACTCCTGAATATTGCCAGGGCGGGTATCCCACTTCGAATCCGGCATTTGAATAACTACCCTAAATTTGCCGGAAGTTCAGTGGCAGAAAATCAGGCTTCACTTTAACCAATACACTTACCGGACCGACAAGTATGCAGCGATTCTACTTTCGAATTAGCCTCCTTTGGACATTCAGCCTTTCCGGCCCACCGGCCGCCTTTACTCATGTAACGCCCGAAAATCAGCGTATTATTCCGGCTGCCACGGAAATATCAATGACGGAGGCGCCGCCCATCCTGAGCAACCCATCGGGTTGCAACATCGGGCTGCCCATCAACGATTTTAGTTGCGACCCCAGTCATCTTTACCAAATAAATGTAGATGTTGCCCCCGGCACGGTCATGGGCACCAACGTGTTTCTGCGGGAAGTGCGGCTCATCATTTTTCATGAATGGGATGCCGACCTCGACATATCGCTCATTTCGCCAGGTGGGGTGGAGGTAGAGCTTTCCACCGACAACGGCAGCGGCAACAATCATTACGGGAACCCGCTCAATGGTTTGTGCAACGAGTACACGGCTTTTATATCGCCTTCGATTCCGGAGGCTTGCACCGCTATAAATATACGCGATGCGGAGGCACCCTTTACCGGTTCCTATTTGCCAGAAGGCAATCTCAACGATTTTAACGATGGCACCAACCCGCTCGGCCTCTGGACGCTGAAAATCTGCGATGATGGTAAGGAGCATTACGGCACCCTTGAATACGCCTGGTTGGTGTTCGAGTCTGCGGCCTGCCTCCCCCTTGGCGAGGTTACCGTTGCGGCCGTGGATTCCACATCAGTTACCCTCGATTGGGTGCCCGGCACCAACTGCGCTAATACCATCGTGGAGTACGGTCCAACAGGCTTTTTACCTGGCACAGGCTCTGACCCAAACGGCGGAACCATAGTGACGGCAGGGTGCCCGCCGCTGACAATCGCCGGCCTGACAGGCTCCACTGCTTACGACGTGTACGTGCGCGAACAATGCAGCCCTGCTACTTTTTCCAACAACTCCTGCGTTGTGCCTTTCGCCACTTCGTGCTCGCCGCCACCGGCCACCATCGTAGAGGACTTTAACAGCGCTGACCTTTGCTCTCCCATTTGCGGTGTGCCATGCGAAATGACCGGCCATTGGCACAATGCGCCCGATGACAATTTCGACTGGACGGTGTATCATGGCCCGACGGGAACCAGCCAAACCGGTCCTAATGACGACGTGCCGGGAGGTGGGCACTACGCCTACATCGAGAGTTCTGGCACGACCTGCCGGAACGGCAATAAGGCGGTATTAACCTCTAATTGCATAGAGATACATGCCAGCCCGGATAGCTGCGATTTTTCTTTCAACTACCACATGTACGGCGTACACACAGGCTCAATTTCTTTTGAAATAACATTAGACGGCGGTATTCACTGGCAGCAGATTTGGCAGCTTTCCGGTAATCAGGGAGACGGTTGGCGGAAGCAATACCTCGACCTTGATGCCTTTGATGGTCTCACGGCCCAATTCCGGTTTGTGGCCGCAAGCGGCAATGGCATTCGCGGCGACATGGCCATTGACAACCTCGTGTTTTACGGCTCGTTCGATTTGGGCGAACCAGCCTATCAATACTACCTTGATCAAGACGGAGATGGCTTCGGTCAGCCGGGCATTTTCAAGACAGCCTGCCAGCCTTCGGTTTTTCCGGGGTACGTGGACAATTCGGACGACTGCGACGACACCTCGCCATTTTTTAACCCCGGCTTAGAAGAAACCCCCTGCGATGGCATAGACGTGAATTGCAATGGCATGGCCGACGAGTTCTTCCTGCCTCCGCCAGCAGTGGTCAATGACACAGTGTGCAGCGGTGCCGCCGCTCATGTGGAGGCGTTGCCCTCGTTTGCCGGCGACATTTATTGGTACGATGCCGGGTTTGGTGGCAACCTGCTGCATCAGGGTAATATTTTTACCCCGCAGAATCTTCCGCTTAATACCGCTGCCATCCCACTGACGGTCACGTATTTTGCAGAGGAGCACACATCCAACGGTTGTGTCTCCACCTCCCGGCAGGCAGCCACCATCGCCATTTATCAGCAGCCACTGCTCAACACGCAGGATACCCCGTCGGGCTGTGCCGGCGATGTTTTCGACCTCACGACGGTGGACGTTTTCGACGCCAATGGCACCAATGGCTCCCTTTCATTTTTCGATAATCTTCCCTTCGAACCAGCCCACGAAACAAGCCCACTCGTTCAGCCCTTTGAAACCACGACTTATTACATCGTCTCAACGGCGGCGGGCGGATGCACCGGCTTTGTGCCGGTTGTTTATTCGGTAAAACCCACCCCTGTGGCTGCCATTGCCGGGGATACCCTGATTTGCAGGGGCGGCTCAAAATCTCTGCTTGCACAGGACGCTGGCACCGGTGTAGCACCGCTGACTTTCGATTGGAACAATGGTTCCAACAACCCGCAACTTTCCATTTTTGGCAATCCGGCCTCCGGCCAAACGGACTTATTTACCGTCACTATCACTGGCGATAACGGCTGTGCCAGCACCGATAGCCTTTCCGTGACCACCGTGACGAGCGTGGACACCGTGCAGGTAGTCACGCAGGAAGTCTCCCAATGTAACGGCAGCGACGGAGCCATCACCCTCACCCCGCTTGACGGGGTGCCGCCTTACACTTATCAATGGCCGGGTGGCGCTGCTATCCAACCCGGCTCATTTACGCTGGAAAATCTGGCCCAGGCAGCTTATTCCGTCACCATCACCGACAGCTCACCGGCGGCTTGCCCATTCGTGTTGCCGGTGCTCGTAGTTAATGGTCCGGCGGCCATCGTGAACCTCGACCATGTGGATGAGGTGACTTGCCACGGCGGCACCGATGGTTGCATCTACCTTGAAGTGATTGGCAATAACCCCGGCATTCTTTGGAGTACTGGCGCTATCACCCCCAGTATTTGCGGTTTGGCCGCAGGCCAATATACCGTGACTGTGACGGAGGGCGCGTGTAGCAATGTGCTGACCATTCCCGTGAATGAGCCGGAAGCCCTCGCCGCCACGCCTTCAGTCGCAGATGCCGATTGCTTCGGCGGTGCCAACGGCAGCATAACGCTCAGCGTTTTTGGCGGCACGCCATTTTATCAATACAACTGGAGCAATGGAAAGATAGGCCCCGCCATTCACGACTTGCCCTCCGGGCAATATTCCGTCACCATCTCCGATGGCCGGGGGTGCCAACTGGCCCTACAAGATATTTTTGTAAAACAACCTGACCCCATTTCGCTCGACACAGTCATGGTTCAGGGCGCCACCTGCAATGGCTTCAGCGACGGGGAAATCAGCATTCAACTATTGGGTGGCGTTCCGGCCTATTCCATCGTCTGGAGCAACGGCGCGACGGGCAGCACCATCGCAAACCTTGCCGCGGGGAATTACGGAGTCACCATCACCGACACGAAAGGCTGCACTATGCAGGAAAGCATTGCCGTGGCGCAGCCGTCTCCGGTGCTGGCGCAATTGGTGGCAGCTCAAAATCCCGCTTGCTACGGCATAAATAATGGCTGGCTCGATGCCGCAGCAACAGGCGGCAACGGTGGTTACCAGTTCGTCTGGAATACTGGCGCCCAAACGGAGGACCTGACCGGCCTCGGTCCCGGTGCGTACTTTGCCGCCGTGACTGATGCAATAGGCTGCACGGCCATTTCAGATACCTTCGCTCTGACGGCTCCTTCAGTCCTGACTGTTCAGGTGAACAAAACAGACCCCGCCTGCGTGGGCATCGAAAACGGCGCTATCAGCGTGAGCGTCGCGAGCGGGGGTACGCCACCTTTTACTTTTAGTTGGAGCACCGATGAATCGGGAACATCCCTTGCGAATTTGCCGGAAGGCGCCTATTCCGTGACCGTGACGGATGGTGCGGGCTGCCAGCTCGATACCACCATCGAGCTGACCCTGAACCAGCCCATGTCCGCAGTGATCAACCCATTTCCGCCAGCCTGCCACGGCACGCCTTCCGGCCAGTTGGGCCTGACCCCCTCCGGCGGAGTGGAACCTTACGATATTCATTGGAGTACCGGCAGCCATTCCAATACAATCAGCGGATTGTTGGCAGGTAATTACACCGCCACAATCACCGACGGTGTGGGGTGCAAACTCTACCTTGACCTCATACCTTTGGACGAGCCGCCTATGCTCGAAGTGAATCTCGAATCGCTGGAAGAAATCACCTGTTCTGGCGGTAACGATGGGTTTATCGACGTGACGGCTACTGGCGGCACCACCCCTTTGATTTTCAATTGGTCGAACGCAGCGGGTAGCGAAGACCTGACTGACCTGGTGGTTGGCATTTATCAGCTTACCATCACCGACGCCAATGGCTGCGTGACCGTGACGCCGGAATATTCGATTGACTCTCCGGCACCCATCGTGGCAGAGGCCGCATTGACGATACCTTCCGGCTGCGAACTCGTGCAGTTCGACAGCGCATGCCTGAACGTGGCAGGCGGCGTAGGGCCATTCGAATACGCGTGGAGCAATGGTGCTACTTCGTCTTGCCTCCTTGGCGCAGAGACCGGCGATTATTCCGTGACCCTGACCGATGCACTGGGTTGTACGCTGGAAGTCATGTCCGTGAAAGTACCTGAGAATGTCACGCTGGTTTCTGTGGCACAGGTTGGTGGCGGGGTGCAGGATATTTGCAATGGTGCTGCCAATGGTGCGCTGAACGTCGCCATCGCCGGAGGCGCCAAACCCTTCCAGTATATCTGGAGCAGCGGTGAGTTCGGCACTACGGTAGCAGACACGCTTGCGCATGTGAACTTAGAAGCCGGGCAATACAATGTGACCATCACCGATGACCACGGCTGTACGGCTGTGTCGGAGTGGATGGCTGTGACCATGCATGAGCCGGTGTCTCCTGTCATCCCTGGCAATGAAGTGTCTCATGTAAAATGCAAGCAGGGCCACGATGGCTCTCTGAATATGAGTGTGTCGGGCGGGTTGCCGCCCTATGAGTACATCTGGACGAACGCAGCCGGCAGTACGATAGGAAGCACTCAGGATTTGAACCATCTGGCAGCGGGCACTTATAGCGTGACAGTCACCGATTCTTTGGGTTGTACCGGTACTGCCTCCGTCGAAATACACGAGCCACAATCGCTGATGAGCATTTTGTTTCCGTTACCGAAGTTGAAAGACGTCACCTGCTTCGGCCTTGCCGACGGGCACATAGACATTTCGCCGTCAGGCGGAGTGCCTCCATACTCTTTCCTTTGGAGCAACAACGACACCACGGAAGACTTGGAGGGACTCGCACCAGGCATCTATACGGTCACCATCACAGACTCAAATATTTGTGCGCTTTTCTCGCAACAGTTCCATATCAGCGAGCCTGACAGTGCGCTGTCTTTGGCGGATTACCACGTGCTGGAGCCTACCTGCTATGGCATTTCCGATGGGTACATTGACGTGGATTTGGCGGGCGGAACGCCGCCCTATTTTTACAGTTGGGATTTGCCTTCGGCCAACGAAGACCTTTTCGGCATCGGGGCGGGAACCTATAAATTGACCGTTCTCGACACGAATTCCTGTGTCTTCGACACCCAGTTCGTAGTACAGCAGCCAGATGAATTATTACTCAGTACCACCTCTGAGCCAGCTACCGATGGCTTAGACAACGGGGTGGTGATTGCCACAGCATCGGGTGGGGTGCCGCCTTACATGTACTCCTGGAACACCGGGTTTTCCGGCGACACATTGGCCAATCTGGCTTCCGGCTGGTATGGGGTGAATGTCACGGATGCCAATTTCTGCCAGGCTTCGGCGTGGGTGTTTGTGGACAGTATTATCGTTTCGGCAAATGATGAAATGCAGGAAGAGTCGCAGTTCGTGCTATTTCCCAACCCGGCATCGGGCAATGTTACCGTGGATGCAGGCTTAGTTGCACCGGCAGATTTGCAGTTGCGGGTATTAAATTCATTGGGGCAGGAGGTGTTCTTTTTTGAAAAAGACAATTTTGAAACGGGAGAATTCGAGATTGATTTTACCCATCATGCTGCCGGGCTTTATTGGATAGCCCTTGCTGTGAATGGAAGGGTGGTGCGGACGGAGAAGCTGCTGTTGTTGCATTGACAAAATAATGAAGGAGGAAATACAACCGGATGGGTACTCACCGGCACATTAAGTCATAATTCATTGATCTTGATGAAATCCCTTTTTCTTCTTTTCATAAACACCATTTTTCTTTGGACAGGCTGGCAGGAATACACCAGCCTCGAAGGACGTTTCCGCATCCTGACGCCGGGAGAAATAACGCAAAAGGTGGATACGGTTTCTACAGAGGTGGGGACGATAGCTTATCACACCTTTTACTACCAGTCACCGGCGAAGGATGCGGATAACCTTTTTTACATGGTGAGTTATTGCGATTATCCCGAAGGCACCTTTCCGGCGGATTCCACCGCCCTTTTGGAAGAGTTTTTCGCAACGACAATTGAGGCCGCCACCACCGCCGTTGATGGCAAGATGATTTATACCACAGATATTCAACTGGAAAACCATCCCGGTAAATTTTGGCGCATCAATTACCTCGATGACAAGGCTGTCATTAAGACAAAAGCTTTCATGGTGGGTGACCGGTATTACGCCGTGCAGGTTATTTCTTATCAAGAAGGCAATATCAACGAAGCCGCCAACCGGTTCTTCGATTCATTCCACCTGCTGTAACCGGTTCGGAATTTGTCATTCAATGCCACTTCAACTCCACGCACTTTTTTCTACTTTTGCAACCTTTATTACTAGAAAATAATCATCGGCGGCCCGCTGCACTCTCCTGTTTGCGACGCGTAGTCCGGTGAATCATCAAAAAAAATCAATCCGATGAAAAGAGCAATGATTGTAATGGCTGGGCTGTGCCTGGCATCGTTTCTCAAAGCCCAGGAACTCAAGACTTATGGAGATTCGCTAAGCTATGCCGTTGGTGTGCTGTGGGGTCAAAACCTCAAACAGCAAGGCTTGGGCGACGTGAATGCAGGCACCGTAGGTCAAGCCATTGGCGCTGTTCTCGCCGATAAGGAACCAATAATTGACATCAAGTCGGCCAATGACATGGTGAAGAATCACATCAACCAAAAGAAAGAAGTGCAAAAACAAAAGAACCTCGAAGATGGCCGGGAATTTTTGAGCAAGAATAAAGAGCGCAAGGGCGTCATGGTGACGTCAAGCGGTCTTCAATATGAAATACTCAGGGAGGGCAGTGGCCCAACCCCCACTGCTGCTGACAAAGTGCGGGTTCATTATCACGGAACCCTCATTTGCGGTACTGTTTTCGACAGCTCGGTTGAACGTGGAGAACCCATTACTTTTCCGGTGACCGGCGTCATCCCAGGGTGGGTGGAAGCCCTTCAAATGATGCAGGTGGGTGCCAAATGGAAACTGTTCATCCCCTCGAATCTGGCCTATGGGGAACGCGGTGCCGGTGCTCAAATCGGCCCCAATGCAACACTGATTTTCGAAGTGGAATTGCTCGGCATCGAGTAATATTACAGGGTTGGTTGCCGTTCCGGCAAATGGCAACCAATCCTCATTTTTACAGCATGCGAATTGACATCATTACCGTTCAGCCCGAACTCCTGGAAAGCCCATTCCGGCATAGTATTTTGCAGCGTGCTCAGGATAAGGGCCTGCTCGAAG
>SCUG01000320.1 GCA_004297645.1 Saprospiraceae bacterium
ATTAACGATGCCAGTAATCACCTGCCCGTTGATGGTGACCGACCATGGAGAATCACCCGTTAATGCCAAAGCGAGGTTGGTAAAAACTCCCGGGCAAATTTCAGTGCTACCACTCAACACGGCAGATGGAATTTCGTAAAATACCAAGGGCGTACCTGGAGCGATGGACAAACAGGGGTCCGTGAAGTCAATGGCGCCCGTGCCATCGTCCGATCCATTGACTGCCGAAACGTAATAGGTGCTGCCATAGGTCATAGTGGCCGGGTCAAATGCGAATGAGGGGGTTGGCGAAATGGCTATCACCATGCCCAACGATGGGCCATTGTTCGTATGGAGATAGTACAGCAGAATGTCATCCGGGTCGAGGGCCGTGCCCGCAGCACCGCCAACATTTACGGGGCCATCGCCACATTCTTCAATCAAAGTGCTACTCATTGTCCCTGCCTCGGTCACACAGTTGCAGACAACCTGGGTTTGTGCGATATTTTTAGGGCTGCAACTGTTCACGTCGTCAATCGTGATACTGAACCCGGAACCTGTGGGTATGAGGTCACTCGTGAATACATAAGGCGGCCCTCCTGCGATGGTGCCGGTTACTCCGGTTACAAAATAAGTCGCAGGGTCCCCGCCTGTAATAATGAATGACACAGTGTAGGCGGTGCTCGTTTGGTTACACACCACTTCTAAACTATCGTATTGCACGCCTGTGAAAATAGTGGCGGTTCCGCAACCGCTGACGGTTCCTGGGCAATTAACATCACTCGTAGCGGTGAGGCAATAAGTGGTAGTTGTGCCAGGATTTACGGTCAGGGTATAGGGGTTATTGGTGATGCCGTTTATAGTTTGAATATTTCCAGAACCATCGTCATAGCTTATGCTCCAGGGTGATTCGCCGGTAAAGGTCACGGAGAATTGGGCAGTGCTGCCCACACATACCGCCGGGGCGCCACTAAGAGTAGCAGTAGGTATTTCGAAGAAAGTAATGGGCGTACCCTGGGCTACTGCTAAGCATGGGTCGTTCAGGTCAACAAAACCGTTTCCGTTATTATCTCCGACCACTGCCGAAAGGTAATAAGTGGTGCCATAGTTCATCGTGGCGGGGTTAAACGATACGGTTGGCGTAGAGGTGATGGATAAAATAGGCGGCACAATGCTTAGTCCAGAACCCGAATGAAGGACAAAAGAGAGCGTATCGTTTCCATCAAACACTTGGGTGGTGCTGTCGTAAGGTACCGTCACAGGTCCGTTGCCACACTCGTTCACCGGAGTGCCGTCCATACTTCCAACAGCGGTGGTACAATCGCAAAGCACTGTCCCGGACAAGGTCAACGGACTGCAATTATTGGCATCGCTCACCACAAACATGTAGCCTGATCCGCTGGCTATGGGGTCGCTGGTGAACATGTTGCCAGTGAGTGTACCTGTGGGTGGAGTTACAGTGTAAGACGCCGGGGCACCCCCGTTGATAGTGAAGGTCAACACATAGGAAGTGTTGGTAGGGTCACAGGCAGATTGTATGTTGCTCACTGTAGGAGCGGTATTGACCACTACTATTGATTGCCCGCTGACGGTACCCACGCAACCGTTGTTGCCGGTCACTCCCGTCAACGCAATATTGCCAGCCTGGGCCTGACCGATGTTCAGGGTATCAGGGGTGGCATTGATATTTAGGGCAGCCTGGGAATTGCCATTCACGGTCCAGTTCACCGTCCAGGGGGCCTCACCTGTGAGGGTAATAATGAGTGGAACTGTTTGCCCGCTGCCTTGGCAAAGGCTGCCCGATCCGGTCAAATCTGCCGTTGGCAATGGATTTTCAGTTACAATTGCAGAACCGAGAACGGCGCCCGGGCAACTGCTGGCTGCCGTTTGCACCGATACAAGGGTGTACGTTCCCGCTTGATAGACCACCAAAGTATGAGGACTATTGCTGATAGTAAGTGGCACCGGAGTACCATTATTAAGCGCATATTCCACCTGCCAGGGGCCAGTGCCAGTAAGCACAATAGTGAGGCTGACGCTGTCGCCCGACCCCGTGCAAAACTCACCACTGCCACTGATGGTACCGGATGGCGCTGGTATTACTATCACGGTGTGACAGGCTTGGTTGCTCGTGCCGCAGCTGTTGGAGGCGGAAACACAAACCTGCCCCGTAGAGGCATTGAGAAAACTGATGGTCACATTGGCGCCACTGCCATTTATGGTAGCCCCGGAAGGCGCCGTCCAGTTGTATGTTACACCAGCTTGCGGGTTGGTCACATCAAAGTTGTAAGTCCCGCTTGTACAAACAGTGTCCGGCGATGTCAGTACCGGTAATGAAGGGATGGCGGTTATCACGACATTCATGCACTGCTGGAAGCTGCCGCATAGGTTTTGTACAGTGGCACAAACCTGCCCAGCTCCCGGTGAAGCTCCACTGAAATTGACATTAATAGTATCGCCAAGGCCTGAAATGGAGGCTCCGGGTGGCACGGTCCAATTATAGGTGACGCTTGGTTCCGGATTGGTAACGGTATAGGTTTGCAGGACATTATTGGTACAAACGGAGTCGGGGCCTGCGAGGACAGGCGGCTCTGGGCCCGGCGTAACGTTTATTTGCACACAAGCTGGAGCAGAAGCACCACAGCCATTGTTAGCAGTGACACATAATTGCCCACCCGTCGTATCTGCCCACACTACTTTTATGGAACTATTACTCACCGGAATGATAGGTTCCCCATTGGGGGTTGTCCACGTATAGCCAGTTGGTGCTGGCACTCCATTCGGCATTGCGGTATAAAGCGTGGTATCCCCCTCACAGGGAGTCAGGGTGCCATTAATTTGTGGAACCTTAGGCACTGCATTATCCTGCGTTACGGTTACGCATTTCGTATCGCTGCAACTCACATTACCTCTGGAATGGGTGACTTTTAAACAGTATTGTCCAGGTTGATTTACGGTGACTAAAACGTCGTTGTTAGGCCCTACTATTCCGGGGCCTGTCCACAAGAAAGTGGTTACCCCTCCAGGTACTAAAGCAAAAGTGGAATTAACACCATTCAGTATCACTGTAGAACCGGGGGCGCAACCGAGCATTGGCGGAGGTAAAATATTTGCCTCAGGCGTAAAGATCGCCAAGTCCACCAGCACCGTACTGTCGCACCCTTGCCAATTGGTACAAGTCGTCGAATATATCCCGGAAGAAGTGTACGTTGTACCACATACATTGTATGAGTTAGGCGCACACATGGTAACCTGGCCCACGTTTGTTTGAATAAACGGTATGCCGGTAATGTGGCATACTATTACACTATCGCAACCCAGGTACGAAGTAAGTGTCACAGGAAATACTCCAGGGGCACATAGATTTTGCCCGGCACAAGTCACACAATCTCCGATACATAAATCGTAGTATTGATTGGACTGCGGAATATTTTGCGATGTCACACTGAGGCAGGCTGGCACCGGATTCGTAAAACAACCATTGGAAGCGATG
The DNA here is from genome assembly GCA_004297645.1 of Saprospiraceae bacterium. Taxonomy (GTDB): domain Bacteria; phylum Bacteroidota; class Bacteroidia; order Chitinophagales; family Saprospiraceae; genus UBA6168. The sequence continues at coordinate 3,473 of SCUG01000320.1, forward strand.
ACGCAAATGGTAGCTGTGCCTACGGAATTCCAGGCTACGGAAATACTACCCCCTACATTCGGCCCCAGAATAGTGCCCACGCTTGGGGGTACCCCATTCAAACTCCAGGTATAAGTGGCGTTATTGGGATTGGGTACTGAATATTGGCCGACCGATCCGGGGCATACCAGCGTCGGTCCATTTATGAAGGCAGGCGTGGCAGGCGGACTCGGAACTGTGGAGCCTTGTGTGACATCAACAGTAAAGGCACATATATCACCAGCACAACCGTCGAAAACCACATAATAGGTCTGTCCAACGATGAAGTTAGTGGCTTGTAGGGTAAAAGGATTGGTCGTACAACTACACTGCGTTGCAACGGCCGAACCGCTGCAACTTCCCTCGAGTATCGCTGCCTGTACGCCAAATTGGCCATAGGTACCCTGACAATCAGAAGGCGTTATTAACAATGCTATGGTGGTAGTGCCTGCCACAAACCCGAACCACTCGTCATTGTTCAAAACGTTGGACGGGCAGCCCGGAAAACTTTGTATTATGTTGTTGGTGCCCAATGTATCGCAATATCCATCCAGGTTGGTACACAATACCGGCGCCAATGGGCAAGTATCGCCTACCGGTGGGAAGCCGGGTGGTGGGCATTGTGCCATCAACTCGTATGGTCCCAATAATGATAGCAGCAAGAAAGTAAGGAGATAAGTTTTCATACCTTGTAAATTTTCTCCGATAAGAGTAAATGATTATTGGCTGACTCTGCACATTCGTGCCGGGACCAGCCAGGGTTTTGTGTTTCGAAAGACAACATTTGGACACGATGGTTTTAACCCCTAAGGACTAAAAACTATTGACTATGCTGACGAAATCCTCAGCTACAAGCGAAGCGCCTCCAATGAGGCCACCATCTACATCTGGCTGGCTGAATAGTTCTTTGGAATTGGAAGGCTTGCAACTCCCTCCGTATAAAATGGTGGTTAAAAAAGCAAGGTCATCCCCAAAATGGGCTGCAATGATGCTGCGAATATAAGCGTGCATTTCCTGGGCTTGCAGGGGAGAGGCAGTTTTACCAGTACCTATAGCCCAAATGGGTTCATAGGCCAATACCACCTTTGAAAACTGTTTCTTGCTCAAATGAAACAGGCTGTCATTTATTTGCTGGCTAACGAATTCAAGATGGGTCCCCGCTTCCCGGATGTCTAACTTTTCTCCACAACAAAAAATTGGGTGCATGCCATGCGAAAGGATAGCATCCACTTTCTTTGCCAGCAATTCATTGGTTTCTGCAAAATACGCTCGCCTTTCCGAGTGGCCAACGATGACATATTCCACCCCGATGGATTGGAGCATGAGTGCAGAAACCTCACCAGTAAAAGCGCCAGAGTTCTCAAAATGGCAGTTTTGCGCTCCTAAACGAACGTTGGCAATTCCTTTGGTAACGGAGGCTAAATAATTCAGGTGAATAAAGGGGGGACACAAGATGACCAAAGTCTCGATTGGCCCTATTCGCTTGACGATTGAAAGGGCCAAATCCCTCCCCTCGTCAAATGTCTTGTTCATTTTCCAGTTTCCCGCAACGATTCGCTGCCTATTCATACCTTTTCTGTTTGTAAATTATCTGGAAGTAACTTAAGTTTAGGAGACCTGCAAAAGTACCTAGAATGATTTGGATGGCAAAGCGATTAAAACCCACCAAAAGAGGTTAGGCGACAAATCGGCAAAAATCAAAAAGAACCGAACTTCCTTCGTGTTCCATTATTGCGGACAAATTAAATTGCCGCTCATTGTCAAAAATGCAACTTTTTTACTATTGCCTTGGATTTGGCAAGAAAAGGGCTTTTCTTTGTCCCTTGGATAATCGCCAATTATTTTGCAAGCAGCTTAGATTTAGCACTTGAAATTTTCTGAAAGTAGATGAAAAAGAAGTTTTCTTCTATGAAATTTCTAACTTGGCGTCGTCTTTGCACCATTTGAGTTACTACTCTGACATTTTTCATTTCAACTTTAATTCTTTAATAAACTCGTTGTCTATAAGCATAAAACTTCTACACTAAATCGCGAACATATCTTTTCACCAAACCGGATTTAGTTATGCAAGTTACCCTGCTTAATGACCACCAACTCATTGCTTCCTATCTGGAGGGAAACGAAAGAGCTTTTAAAGAATTGCTAGACCGTTACCAGCAAAAGATTTACACTTCCATTTACCTCTTCGTTAAGGACGACTCCTTGGCGCAAGATATTTTCCAGGAAGTCTTCATCAAAATTATCAACACTTTACGAAGTGGCAAGTACAACCACGAAGGCAAGTTTGGCCAATGGGCTATGCGCATTTCGTACAACTTATGTGTCGATTATTTCCGCCGCGGCAAGCGCCGCCCAACTATTCATCCAAACGAGAATTTCGACATTTTCGATGTGCTCCATGCAAGCGAGCCTAACGCAGAACAACTCATCATCCGGAGCCAAACCCATGAACGCATTCGTCATCTTGTGGATTTGCTGCCGCCGGAACAACGTGAGGTCGTCATCCTGCGCCACTATGCCGACATGAGCTTCAAGGAAATAGCCGCCCTGACCCGCGTGAGCATCAATACCGCACTCGGCCGCATGAGGTATGCCCTGATAAACATCCGCAAGATGATTGAGGAAAAAGAGGTGCAGCTTCAGTAGGGCACGTATCTCATAAAAGAAAGGTACAGTTGGCGATTCAAGCGCCCACCTGGCCTCCACTTTTTGGCATTACTTGCTACATTTGCCACATGAACTGGCTAAGAAATCTAATGGAACATTCCGCTTTCGGCGTATGCAGTTACCTCGGCAATAGGATGGGCGTGGCTTCTGCAAGGGTGCGTGTGTATTTTATTTATCTTTCTTTTGCAGCCCTTGGCTCCCCTATTATCGCATACCTGTTCATTGCTTTTTGGTTGAACATCCGGCGCTCTATCAAACAAAGCCGGAACTGGATTTGGGAGTAGTTCAATTACTATTTTTCATTCCTTAAGGCAAAGGATGGGGAATCATTTTTAGGGCATTTTTTTCAGCGCGTTAATCGTGACGGGGTTGCTCCAAGGTCACCCCGTCACTTTGGCCTTCTCA
>SCUG01000321.1 GCA_004297645.1 Saprospiraceae bacterium
TGACTGCCAGTTTTTGAATGTCGGTATTTTCTACCGACATCCAAAAACTAAAACCCTCGCTAACCCGGCACTTTTGTTTGTTGATAACCGGGGTTGCTCAAATGGCTAAAGTCGAGCTAAGTATCCCTTCATAATTAATGGTAATGCTCCCAAAATGCTCGGTTCCTTCGAGCATTCTTTGAGGGGATACAACTGAACGATGATTTGCTTCTGCCCCCATTTGAATTTCGTTGTGATAAAAGTAAAGTTTTTTATCGCAAACAAGGTTCCATTGTGAACCCTTCCGTTTTCCTCCCCCGTTGGTACCTTTGCCCCTCAAAAAAAAAATCCGGTTCCCGGTTTTGCGGTTCCGGTTTCCGGGCGAGCGCCCCTGAAACCTGAAACCTGAAACCTGAAACCTGAAACCTGAAACCTGAAACCTTCCACTATGTCCCAGCAAGCTGACGATTTCAAGAAACTGACGGCCCACGCCAAAGAATACGGCTTCATTTATCAATCCTCGGAAATCTATGACGGCCTGAGCGCCGTGTACGATTACGGCCCCAATGGCTCGGAACTGAAAAACAACATCAAGGAATATTGGTGGAAGGCAATGGTGCAAATGCACGACAACATCGTCGGTATAGACGCCGCCATTTTCATGCACCCAAAGACCTGGAAAGCCTCCGGCCACGTAGATGCTTTCAACGACCCGCTCGTGGACAACAAAGACAGCAAGCGCCGCTACCGGGCCGACCAGCTCATCGAGGACGCTATTGATAAATTGACGGAAAAGGCGGAAAAAGAAATTGAAAAAGCCAAAAAACGCTTTGGCGGCAGCTTCGACGAAAAGCTATACCGCGACACTAACCCGCGGGTATCCGGCTACCTGCAACGTGCCGCTGACATTACCCACCGCATGAACGCCGCCCTCGGCGCCGGAGACATGGAGGCGCTCAAAGCGCTCATCGAGGAATTGGAAATCGCCGACCCCGAAACAGGCTCCAAAAACTGGACGGATGTGCGCCAGTTCAACCTGATGTTTTTTACCCAATTGGGCAACATCGCCGGGGAGGAAGGCAAACTCTACCTGCGCCCGGAAACCGCACAGGGTATTTTCGTCAACTTCCTCAACGTGCAAAAGACCACCCGCCAGCGCCTTCCTTTCGGCATCGCCCAGATAGGCAAAGCCTTCCGCAATGAAATCGTGGCCCGGCAGTTCATCTTCCGCATGCGGGAATTCGAGCAGATGGAGATGCAGTTTTTTATCAAGCCCGGCACCCAGCAGGAGTGGTTCAACTATTGGAAGCAATACCGCCTGAAGTGGCACTTAGCCCTCGGCACGCCTGCCGGTAAACTCCGCTACCACGAGCACGAAAACCTGGCCCACTACGCCGATGCCGCCGTGGACATAGAGTTCGAGTTCCCCTTTGGCTTCAAAGAACTCGAAGGCATCCATTCCCGCACCGACTTCGACCTGACGAGCCACCAGAAACTCTCCGGCAAAAAAATGCAATACTTCGACCCGGAGATGAACGAAAGTTATGTGCCCTACGTCGTGGAAACTTCCATCGGCTGCGACCGGATGTTCCTCGCCCTGCTGAGCAATGCCCTCGTGGAAGAAGTTGTGGGGGACGACGAAGGCAACACCCGCGATGTGTTGAAATTGCACCCGGCTCTGGCCCCGGTGAAATGTGCCGTGCTCCCGCTCAAACGCAACGAAGAGCCTCTTGTGAAAAAGGCCAAAGACATTTTCAACCAACTGAAATTGTCCTTCCCCACCCAATACGACGACACGGGGAGCATCGGCAAACTCTACCGCCGCCAGGATGCCATCGGCACGCCTTACTGCGTCACCGTTGACTTTGAATCTTTGGACAACGACACCGTCACCCTTCGCGAACGCGACAGCATGGCGCAGGAACGGGTGCCTATTGATAAGGTGGAAGAAATCGTGCGGAAGAAGGTGGATATGCGGCAGTTGTTTGAGTGAGGGTGCAACAGTATTTGGGTATTACGATTTCATTTTCCGAATGGGCCTGCCGGGGAGGTGTTTCTATTTCCCGCCAAAATTCTCCAACTTGCACCCTCGCCTGATTTGAACTATTGCAGATGAAGGACACACCCTGGAAAAAGTACCTCATTTTTGCGCTATTTTGCGGCGTGGTTTACGTGCCGCTGTTTCACCACCTCACCTGGGAACCTATCCACAATTGGGATGAAGCGCTCTATGCCATGCGGGCGGGCTATATGGCCGAAGAGGGGGCGTACCTCCCCGACTACACCCGTTGGGTGGAGGGCGGGCCGGCACACCGCAATACCAAGCCGCCATTCACTACCTGGATTCAGGCCCTTTCCATGAAAATATCCGGCGTTTCGGAATTGGGCTTACGACTGCCGGTAGCATTTTCGGCCCTCGCCACGGTGTTTCTGTTTCTTTGGTTTTTTAGAAAAAAATTCGGTGACATCCGCATCGGCTATTGCGCCGGGTTCGTGCTCGTCACCTCGATGGGCTACGTTCGTGAACACGCTGCCCGCACCGGCGACCAAGATGCTCCGCTGGCGCTGTACATGCTGGCCGGCGCCTTTGCATTTTATCAATACATCGAAGCAAAGGATGCACACAAAAGGTGGCGCTGGCTGGCGGTATTCACTTTTTTGCTCATCATTTCTGCCCTCACCAAGTACGTTTTCGGGTTGCTGTTTCTGCCCGCCTTTTTCATTTATGCCATTTACAAAAAACAGCTTTTGAACATTCTGAAAAGAAGTTCGACGTGGCTATCGGTGCTGATTTTCGGAGTTGCAGTGGGCGGGTGGCTGGCGGTGATGGAGCACCGGCTGCCGGGGTTTGTGCAGCGGGTATTTTTTTACGAAATGCTGAACCGTTACACCACGGTCATCGAACTCCACAAAGCGCCGTTTTGGTACTATTTCGCCAACCTCTGGAACGGCTATTTTATGCCGTGGCTCTATCTGCTGCCCATTGCGATTGCTATGTTTTTTTACAAAACATTCCGCGCTTTCCGGGACATCCTCCTCCTCATGTTTCTGTGCGCATTTGGGCTTTTACTGACGGTCTCATTTTCACAGACCAAAACCACGCATTATGAAATAGTAGCCTACCCGCCACTGGCATTTCTCGCTGGAACGGGGCTATACCAGCTTGCTTCCATTTTCCTTAGGTTTTTTAAAACTGTTGCAGAAGCCTATAAAATAGTGTTGGTAGCTGCCGGCTTTTGCTTAGCTGTGGTATTGGTAATTCAGCCTTATCAACGGGTATTTGAAAAAATATACAAGCCAAGGCTGACGCAGAACGATTTGAAATACGGTTACCTTTTCAGAAAAATAGAAGCCATCCGCCCCGAGTTGAAGTCTTTCACCGTGCTGCATCCGGGCTTCGACGGGCAGGCTGCTTTCTACGCAGGGATGTTCAATCGGGGAAAAGGCTACCGCATCAGATTGGCGGAGGGAGCAGAAGGGGCCGCTCCCGGAGACACCGTAATGGTGTGCGACAAAAACATCATCAAGGCATTATTTGAAAAATTCCACCTGCAAGGCCTCGAAAGTTACGACGAGTGTTTCGTGGCAAGGCTTGACACCAAACTGAGGACTGAGGACTGAAGACTGAAGACTGAAGACTGAAGACTGAAGACTGAAGACTATTTCACTCCAGCTCGTAGTTCGGCTTCAGCTTGCCTTCCTCTTTGTAAAATTCCGTGATGATGCCCACGGCCTCTTCGGGGCTGTCAACGATGCTAAACAGTTCCAGGTCGTCAGGGTTGATGTTTTGCATCTGCTCCAGCATGACCGATTTCATCCAGGCCAAAAGGCCAGACCAAAATTGGCTGCCCACCAGGATGATGGGCATTTTGGTGATGCGCTGCGTTTGAACTAAAGTCAACACTTCGAACAGTTCATCCATAGTGCCGAAGCCTCCGGGTAACACGACGAAAGCCTGGGCGTATTTTACAAACATGACCTTCCGGACAAAGAAATACCGGTATTCGATATTTTTATCAGCGTCAATGTATTCGTTGAAGCTCTGCTCGTGCGGCAGGTTGATGTTCAGTCCCACCGAAACGCCGCCATAAAGCGAAGCGCCTTTGTTGCCGGCTTCCATGATGCCAGGACCACCTCCAGTGATGACGCCCCAGCCTTCTTCCGTCAGGCGCCGGCCGATATCTACCGCTATTTTGTAATACGGATTGTCGGGTTTGGTGCGGGCGGAACCGAAAATAGAAACACAAGGCCCGATGACGTTGAGGCGCTCAAACCCATCTACAAATTCGGAAATGACCTTGAACATGGTCCACGAATTCTCGCCTTTCAGCTTGTTCCATTGTTTCATGGCCTGTTTGTTATGCGGCAGGCCGTTTGGATTATCACTCATATTGCGTTAATAGGTTTATGCCGGGTGAACGAAGTGCTCCGAAGATTTCTTACCGCCATCCGAAAGTAGCTTAAAAAAGCCTGCCGGGTTACATTCCGGCAGGCTTTTGGCGATTTAAGGTATTTTTGAAAAAATAACAAATTTCACAACGTTTTTTTGACCCTTCCAGTTGATGTGCCGTTACCCGTTTTTGCAAAAAAAAGGCGGCGAGTGTCCCATTCGTTACTTCTGTTCGCCGTTCATCGGATCCTGAAATGGCCCCACATAACGTTTCACATCCTCCTCGGAAATTTCTTTGTTACTTAGTATGATGAGGCGCTCCACGACGTTGCGCAGTTCACGTATGTTGCCGGTCCAGTGAACTTTTTGTAAGGCGGCAAGCGCAGCTTTTGAAATCTTCTTTGGCGGCGTGCCGTATTCGCCGCAAACCTGTTTGATAAAATGTTCGACCAGTATGGGAATGTCATCGCGGCGCTTGTCGAGAGGGGGTACTTCTATGATGATGACGGCGAGGCGGTGGTACAAATCTTCCCGAAAGCGCTTTGCCTCAATTTCCTCCCGGAGGTTTTTGTTGGTGGCAGCGATGACCCGCACGTCCACTTTGATTTCTTTTTCGCCACCCACGCGGGTGATTTTACTTTCCTGCAATGCGCGCAACACTTTGGCTTGGGCATCGAGGCTCATATCGCCGATTTCATCGAGGAAAATGGTGCCGCCGTTGGCTTGCTCAAATTTGCCGATGCGTTGTTTGTGTGCCGAGGTAAAGGAGCCTTTCTCGTGCCCGAACAATTCGCTCTCAATAAGTTCGGAGGGGATGGCCGCACAGTTTACCTCCACGATGGGGCCCTTGCTGCGATGGCTTTTTGCATGTACCCACCGGGCGACAAGCTCTTTTCCCGTTCCGTTTTTCCCCGTGATGAGAATCCGGGCTTCAGTCGGGGCCACGGTTTCGATGGTTCTCTTGATTTGAAGCATCGGCTCCGATTCGCCTATCATTTCCTGCGTTTTAGAGCTGGATACCTTTTGTTTCAGCACCTTGGTTTCTGTGATGAGGGAGGATTTGTCCAACGCATTGCGGATGGTGATGAGCAGCCTGTTTAAATCAGGTGGTTTGGCGATAAAATCGAAAGCGCCTTTTTTGACAGCCTCCACCGCTGTATCAATAGTGGCATGGCCCGAAATCATTACGACGGGGGTTTCCGGTGCCAGAGCTTGTAGCCGTTCGAGGGTTTCCATGCCATCCAGTTTGGGCATTTTTATATCCATGAGAACGACATCGTACTTGTTCTTTTCGAAAAGAGCCAAGCATTCCAGGCCATCGGAAGCCTCATCGGCCTCATATTTTTCAAACTGTAAAATTTCTCTCAGCGTGCGCCGGATGGGAGGTTCGTCGTCAACAATCAATACTTTCGCCATGAGTGGTTTAATGTTTAATTTTCTAAAAATATTGCATCGAAAAATAGTTCGGGCACAGAGGCGCATTACCTACGCCAAAGTTAGACACTTGGTTGCAGACACATTTCCATTTATGTGTTTCTATTTATCAACAACCGTCTATTGTCGCATTCGTATCCGAGCCACGTGCAGTGGCCTAAAAAAAAGGTAGGTTTTCTTTTAAAAGAGAAGAGACGATGTGAAGGATAATTCAGGTGGCAAAGGTAATTACTTTTTCCTGAGAAAACACGTTGCCACCAATTTAAGTATTTACAAAAAGAAACAGCGTCGGAAGATAATCGGGTGATTCTCATTTTTTCAAACCTGTTTTCAACAGAAGGCAGCCGGCTATCCGGCTGCGCTGTTGGGGTTCAATTCGCATCAATCACGTCTCCCGTCTCTGAGATGATGATATTCCTGACATTTCCGCTTCGCTGATTATTACATCGGGTACAAGGAGGGCAGCATCGCCGGAGTTGCTGAGGTTGATGCCAGCCCTGCCGGTGATGAGAATACCTCCCGCACATTCCGGTGGTCTGGCCGGGCCCAAGACAGTTTTCAGTCGCTCCAACGGTCGTCATGACGGCGGCCAAAGCCACCAATGCGGAAGGTGAGCGAACCAGTCATGCCCTCGAATTTTTGGGCGTCGAAATTGGGAGCATCGGCGAGGCCGTTCATGAAGCGATAACCCACACTGCCTGCCAGCCGGAACCAACTGAATACATTCAGCTCAATGCCCGCTTCTGGCGTAATGGCGAAGAAGGCGTCTTCGTACCGGGGGGCGTTTTTGAAGTCTATGTTGACGGCACCCCACCCGGCTTTCACGCTGGTAAACATGTGCAACGCATACTGTTGGGGGAAAACATAGCCGAGCCAAAGACCGCCATGCCCCATTTCCAATTGGTCAAACCCGCCATCCAGCAAGTTGTCGTAGTCCACGATGCCCAAGCCGTAAGCGCCGATGAAGAAATCGCCTGCGATGAAGCCTAAGCCGCCGCCTGCGCCGGTGGTCAGGCTGGCGTTGAAGTCGCTGTATTCCACAATGGGTGCGATGAAAAAACCACTGCGGTGGCTGCGGCTAAAAAGCGTTTCGTCCCGGTTGTCGTAGCGTTGGGCCGAGACTTGGAAGGCCAGTATGGCCAGCATTGCGACGAAAAGAATTTTTTTCATAGTCAGTTGATTTTTGTCCCCTTCGGGGGGAATGATATTATAAGATAACAGCCAAAGTGCGCCCTTCCTTTTGCAAGCAGGAAGCCTGAGAAAGTTAAGAGATTGCACCGCAAACTTTATTAAAATGAAAGGTAAGATTCCCATTAATCTTTCCAACTCCAATCGTTGCCGAAGCCCCCGAAACGCAGGGTGAGTGAGGCGCCAAAGCTGGAAAAGTCATCGTTGGTAAATTTCGGCACATCGTCCACGCCGCTCACCCAGCGGTAAGAGCCGGTGGCTGCGATGCGGAAGAACGAGAAGATGTTCAGCTCGATGCCGAATTCCGGGGTGAGCACGACGATGTTGTCGTTCAGTTCATCCAGCACACTGCCGGGGTCGTTGAGTTCTGACGCCTGGTAGCGGGCTTTGCCCCAGCCGAATTTCACTGAAGTGTACGGGTGAATGACTTTGCGCTGCATGGGGGTGTAGCCGAGCCAGAGGCCGCCATGCTTGAACTTTACCCTTTCTTTCAGGTTTGCGCCGGGCGAAGAAATGGAGTACACGGCATCGCCCATGCCGTAGCCGCCGAGGTAAAAGTCGTCGAGGACAAGTGCCCCGCCGCCGCCGGAGACGGCAGTTACGTCTTTGCCAAGGCCGGTGTATTCAAAGATGGGGCCGCCCCAGGCGCCCACTCTTTTCACATCGCTGAATAAGGTTTCGTCGTCTTGCGCAAATACAGATACCGAAAAAAGGAGCATGCAGATAGTGATGACATTTTTCATAGAGTAAATGATTTTTTTAAAGTCAGGTGAAATAGCCCGCCGGAACACGAGTCCGGTGTTTTGTTAAAATCTAAATCCGGCATTCACGCCCACCCACCCTTTGAGCGTGGTGCTGGCGTTAATTTTTTCATCTATCAAAGCATAGGGCACGATGGGGGATTGGCCGATTTGTCCCGTTTCGGCATTGCGCAATTGCGACACCATGACGTTGGCCGTAGGCCCCAGGAAGAAACCGATGCTCTTGCCCAACTGGTGGTTCCACAAAAAACGGAACTGCCCGACGCTGTTCAGGGTATTCGTCCAAGCTTCATTTTCGCTGATGTGAATGGCCATCAGTTCGAAATTGAAAGAACTTTTCGGGAAGACGACGGAGACGGTTCCGATGCCGTAACCCAGCCCCCAGGTGTAGGTGCCGTCGCCCTGCGGATAACGTGCCCCCACATGAAAGATGTTGTAAAATGCGTTTGCCCCTAACTTCAACTGTAAATTTCCGTGCAAACCTTCGCCGCCGTAAATTTCAAACTTGTTGTAGCCATGTTTTACGATGTTTATCAGGCCAATGGGCACGCCGCTCACTGTGTCGGAGATGTTGAGGAAAGCCACCTGAAATCCTTTTACTTCCTTAGCCACATTCAGCAGGCCGCCAAACTGCCCTATTTCGACGTCCCTGGCGACATTGAATATACCGCCCACCTGTACTTTGGCATCGCCACTGTTGAAGTTCAAAGCGCCCGCAACTTGCAATGCTGCCGCATTGCCGCCGGCCAAATTGAGGAGGCCGGATACCTGCAAACCTGCTACATCGCCTTTTACCCAGTTCATCAGGCCGGCGGCCTGGGTGGCTTCGGCCCTGCCGGCAAAATTCATCAGGCCAGCCGCTTGAAGGCCTCGTGCTACGCCGCCGGTATAGTTGAACACGCCGCCGAATTGCGTGCCGGTGGCATTGCGCCCTACGGTGTTGCCAATGCCGGCGGCCTGCAAACCGTTCACGTTTTTCCGCACCGTATTGACAAAGCCGCCCAGTTCCATGCCGTTCACCCCGCCGCTCACTCCCCACAGCACGTTCATCGAGAGGTTGTTCGTGACCTCATCGCTCTGGTACGTGTTGGTGCCGATAAAAGGCAGCACTGACACCTGGGCAATGCGCTTATCGCCAATGGAACCTGTGACCCATTCGGCTTGCAGCCGCCATTTTTCCAAATTGAGCAAGGTTTCGTCGAAGGGGTACATTTTGCCTTCGCTGCGCAAAGTTTGCATGTCTGGCACTTCTATCCGGCTGGCCAAAATGGTATCTCTGGGTGGCACTTCCAGATTTTGTTCTTCATGTACGAGCAACACCGGTGAGTCTTCTCCCGGCCCTGGCAATCTGCCGTTTTCGTAATTTTGGCGGCTGCCACCCGAACGTGTCAATACCTTGTTCTTGTCGGTTTTTAGAATGACATAGTTGCCAGTGAGGGTGTAAACAATCTGTGTTTCGGCGAAAAGTTTGTCCAATCCGATGGATAGGGGCACATCGTTCACACGTGCAGTTATACGCTGCCGCACGTCCACGTAATCACTGCTGTAAGAGAAATGAATCTGGTAGCGTTTCGAAAGGTCGGTGAGCGCCAGTTTCAGGTGTTCATTTTGATAACTAAAAGATATGCGTTTGGATAAAACATCCGTCTGCGCCAAGGCGCTTGCCGAAAATAGTAATAGAAAGATTGTTGTCAGAGGCCTCATTTTCAGCAGGCAGTTTTCAGTAGGCAGCAGGCAATGGGAGCAGGCGAAACTGATAGGCTGAAAACTGCCTGCTGTGCCCATTGAAAACTGCCTGCCTATTTAACGGCAGCCTTCTCCTGAGAGAAGATAGCCACCGTCCTTTCGGGTGATTTCAAGGTTGAAGGTGCCGGACAATATTTTAAATACTTCCTCTAAGCTGGGTTGCTCAAATGAAACCGTGTAGTGGCAATTGTAAATTAGGTCATTGCTCACGCTGATGTCCACTTCGAAGTAGCGCTCCAGTGTTTCGATAATGTCTTTCATCAGGGTGTCGTCGAAAAAAAGAACGCGGTTTTTCCACGCCACAGCATTGGGTATTTTTTGTTGTGTTAGGCGCACCTCGTGAGTTTTTTTATCAAAAATGCCGGAGGAGCCTGCGGGCAAAACGATGCTGGATTTCTTTTTATCTGCGGGTGCCAACCCGACCTTGCCGGTCTCTACGGTAACCTCCACCTGCTTTTCCCCGGCGTAAGCCCTGACGTTGAAAGACGTACCCAAAACGGAGGTGGTTACCTCCCCGCTGGAAATCCTGAATGGATGGGTCTTCATGTGTTCTACTTGGAAAAAAGCCTCTCCATCCAGCGCTACATTTCGCTCTGCGAAACGGGCATCGTAGGTAAGCGTGCTGTGGTCGTTGAGCCAGATGTGGCTGCCGTCAGGCAGGGTCACCTCTTTCTTTTGGTGGTAAAATGTGCGCACTTCAACGATGCGGGTAGGTTCCGGCCGGAGCCACCACCACAAGCCTGCTGCAATGGCCAGCAATAATGCGGCAGCCACGCTCCACCGCCGCATAATTTTAGACAGAGGCACCACTTTGGCAGATTGTGAAGATGCAGCCGTGGCGTCATCTATTTTGGCCCAGGCTTTTTCAAAATCAGGCTCGAAAGGTTGGGCACCGGCAGTGGCACTCATTTCCCAAACCTGCGCCATCTCGTCAACGAACTTTTTGTTTGCCCCGTCCTCGTTCATCCAGGCAAACAACTCTTCCTTTTCCCGCTCCGTCGTTTCATTAGCGAGATGTTTTGCTATCAGTTCTGTATGCTGGTCGTGTTGCTTCACATGAATTGACCTTTTCTGGTGATAGGATGTGGAAGGGCTTTATTTACCCCTATACTTCGGGATTGTTTTTATCACTCATCAATCCCGAAAAATTCCCCAACTTTACCGGCAAAAGTAGTAACACCTGTCCAACTTCTCTGGTAAGAATCGTGGTGGAGAATGAGGAACCGGGAAACAATTGAAAAAAATGAAAAGAACTCCCGTGAAAAAGAAAAGCGCAAAGGCCGGCATGCGGCAGTTGTGGCAAAAAATCGCCGTCGCTGCCGCTGTAGTATTGCTGATAGGGCTGGGCGGCAGATGGCTCATAAGTAAGCGATACACCAACGAGCGCTTAGCGCTGGCGGCTTACAGCGCCCCTGTTGCCTCCGGCACTATGGGAGACGATGCTACATCCAATGAGCTTTTGAAAGAATTTGAAGAGGGGCACCATCTCTTTCAAAACGGAGACTACGACGGTGCGGCTACGCTTTTCAGTTCGTTCCTCGATACGATGACGAAAAACCCGGAAGCCTTCGACCCGCTCACCAAAAAGTTTTACGTCGAAAATGCCCGGTGGAGCCTGCTCATGGCACAATTCGCCGAAGGCAAAATACCCGAAGACAGAATGCTGAAAGTGCTCGGCATCCTTGCCCAAAGCCCATCGAACGACTATGCCCAAAAGGCAAAAAAACTAACAAAGGATTTGGAGTCGGTGTGGCGGTAAGATATTTTGAAGTGCAGAAAACCTGACGTTTAGAACTTGCCGGGGATTGCAATTGCCAAATGATACATGGGGTGTCATTTATAATCCAGAATATCCACCCGTTCATCGCAGAAGTCGAAATCCACATCCACGTTGGAGGCTACCACGAGGGTCCGGCCTTTGGCGAAGCGGTCCACAAGGTTGCGATACCAGTCCATGCCCTGGCGGTCGAGGTTGGTGGTGGGTTCATCGAGGAGGAGGAGCGGAGAGGCAGAGCAGAGGGCCAGCACTAACTTCAGGCGCTGTTTCATGCCGGAGGAAAAATGGCGCACCTGTTTGTCTTTGGCATTGGAAAAGGAGAGCAAACCGAGTAGGTCTTTGGGGTGCAGCCCCTCTAAGAATGGCTTGAACTGCTGGTGGAAACCAATGGCCTCGCTCAAAGTGAATTCTTCAATCAGGTCAATATAGGGGGCGGCATAACTCACGCTTTTGTACACGTCGTCTATGCCTGTTTTCCAGCCACCTGATATAAAATCTATCTTACCTTTCGAGGGCGACAAATGACCCGACAGCACCTTGAGCAAGGTGGACTTGCCGCTGCCATTTGGCCCGGTGACGGCATAGCTCCGGCCCTGCTCAAACTGGAAATCAATACTTCTGAAAATCCACTCGTACTTGTATCGCTTGGAAACCTGTTGGAGAGAAATAATCATGGCTGCATGGCTGCATGGCTGCATGGTTTCATTGTCAATGTAACCATGCAGCCATGATTCATCATCTTCTTCCATTTACTTGTTGAAACCCGCGCATGAGGCCCCGGTCAGCTTTGCGGATAAAATCGAGGATGTAGTCTCTTTCGGGGGTGGCATCCAAGTCGGTTTCGATAATTTCTACGGCCTGGGTGGTATTATACCCTTTGACGAAAAGGATGCGGTAAATATCCTGAATGAGATGGATTTGTTCGCCAGAAAAACCCCGGCGTCGCAGCCCCACAGAGTTGATGCCTGCATAGGACAATGGCTCGCGGGCAGCTTTGACGAATGGCGGCACGTCTTTTCGCACGAGAGAACCACCGCCGATAAAAGCGTGTGAGCCGATATTTACAAATTGATGGACAGCCGTCAGGCCGCCCAGGATGGCGTAATCTTCTACTTCGATATGGCCGGCAAGCGTCACACCATTGGCGAGTACGCAGTGTTTGCGGATGTGGCAGTCGTGGGCTACATGCACATACGCCATGAGCAGGCTTCCCCGCCCGATGGTGGTGCGGTGGCTGGCTTTGGTGCCCCGGTTGAGGGTGCAATATTCCCGCACGGTGACTTCATCGCCGAGTTCCACGATGCTGTACTCGCCATTGAACTTCAGGTCTTGCGGGATGGCACCGATGACAGCGCCGGGAAATATCTTGCAATTTTTCCCAATTCTGGATCCGTCCATGATGGTGACGTGCGGGCCTATCCAGGTGCCGTCGTCAATGACGACATCTTCTCCAACGGTGGTAAAATGTTCTATCGTTACATTTTCACCAATGATAGCGCCAGGGTGGACAAATTTCATCGCATGACTGTTGCCGTTGAGGTAGGGTTGTGTGGGCGGTTGTTCAGCAGTAATTTTCATTTCAATATTTTAGTGTGGTTTTAAAGTTGGTGTTCCCGGTACTGAACTTCGTAGTTTTATTAAATGAGGAAAAACACAAGAGAGATTGGTGGAAAATTCTGTGGGGAAGCTGGGCTACAAGCTAATGCCGTTGGTTGACAGCCAAAGGAAAATGCTCAATGAAGGTTATGAGTAAACTGCTATAAAATATTGAACGGACTTTCCCGGTATTTTTTCTCATTTAACCTAAACGTCTTTTTAACTTGTATCGCTTCCTATTATTGTACATCATTCTAAGATTATTAGGCGGCTTAGAGTAAACCTACCTGCTACTTGCCGCCAACGCTTGGGTTTCGCTTTCCTTTTGCCGCACGATTTGGGCCGTGAGTTCCCCTTCAGAGACGAGTTTGTTGCCCACATAGGCAGAGCCGTGCATTTTCACCAACCCGCGGCGTATGGGTTCCATCAGTTCCATTTTGAGAATCAGGGTATCGCCCGGCACTACTTTGTGTTTGAACTTCATGCCGTCTATCTTGACGAAATAAGTGTCCCAGTTGCCGGGGTCGCCTACATGGGAGAGTGCCAAAATGCCGCCGGCCTGCGCCAGGGCTTCTATCTGGAGCACGCCTGGGAATATGGGGTTGCCCGGGAAATGTCCTTGGAAAAATGCCTCGTTGAAGGTCACGTTTTTTATGCCTACAACGTGTGTGTCAGAAATTTCAACGATTTTATCTACCAGCAAAAACGGGAATCGGTGTGGCAGGTACTTGATTATATCGGCGGTGGTGAAAAGTGGCTCTGCATTAGGGTCGTATTTGGGAATGCCTTTGAGGCGGCGCTGCTCGATATACAGTTTCTTAAGCATTCGGGCAAATTCGACATTGGCGGTATGCCCTGGTTTGGTGGCCACTATTTTCCCTTTGATGGGCTTGCCTATGAGGGCCAGGTCGCCCATCACATCGAGCAGCTTATGACGGGCAGGTTCATTGTTGAAATACAAATCGGTGGTATTCAGAATGCCCTCTTTGTCAATTGTCACGCTTGGCTTGTTCAGCTTTTTTGCCAGGCGATGGAGATCATCGGGACCCATCAGGCGGTCCACGAGAACGATGGCGTTGCTGAGGTCGCCCCCTTTGATGAGGTCGTGGTCCACGAGGTATTCCAACTCATGGAGGAAAACGAAGGTGCGGCTTGGTGCTATGTCCGCAGCGAAATCTTCCAGGTTATTCAGCGAAGCGTATTGCTGACCCAAAATTTTCGAGTCGAAATCTATCATCGTTGTCACCTGAAAACTATCGGCAGGCAGCGCCACCAACTCCGTTCCGGTAATTTCGTCGAAATAAGAAAGGGGTTCGGTAATTTCGAGGTAGTCGCGCTCCTCCTGCTGTTCTTCGAGGCCGGCACCTTCCAACATCTTGACGAATTGCCCGGCGCTGCCATCCAAAATGGGCACTTCCGGGCCATTGATTTCTATCAAAATATTGTCAATGGACAAACCATAGAGGGCCGACAGCGCATGCTCGATAGTGCTCACATGGGCATTGTCTTGTTTGATGGTGGTGCCCCTCAATGTGGAGACGACGTTACCAACCTCCGCCCGGATGATGGGTTGGCCGCTCAAATCCATGCGTTGAAATCTTATTCCGTGGCCGGCATCCGCCGGCTGGAAAGTCATGGTGACTTCTTTTCCGGTGTGCAAACCTATGCCCCTGATGGTTGCTGTTTTTTTGATGGTATGTTGATTCATAATGTGGGCACGTGTTTTACTGTGTGTTGATTACTGGATATTGGCCCCCCCGCCATTGGGGTTGGAGGCTGCTGTGCTGCGTATTATTTCTGGTGCAACTTTTTCTCCAACGCTATAATTTTTTTAAACACTTCTGGTAGCTTCTTGAAAATGGCATACGACCGCAGATAGTTGTTGTACGGCAATGCCGGTGAGCCGTAGAGTGCGGTTCCAGGCTCCTTGACAGAAGCCGCCACACCGCTTTGGGCCTGCACCTGTGTGCCATCGGCTACGGTGATATGGCCTACAAAACCCGCCTGCCCGCCGATGCGGCACTGCCGCCCTATTTTCGTGCTACCGGCGAAACCGGCTTGCGCTGCCACCACGGTATTTTCGCCTATTTCAACATTGTGCGCTACCATGACAAGGTTGTCCAATTTCACTCCTTTTCGAATAATGGTGGACCCCAGCGTGGCCCGGTCAATGGTTGTGTTGGCACCTATTTCGACGTCATCTTCCAAAACGACGTTGCCGATTTGCGGGATTTTAGAATACCGGCCATCGGGCTGAGAAGCAAAGCCGAAACCATCGCTTCCAATGACAACGTTGGCGTGCAACACACAGCGGTCGCCAATTTTACAGCCGTCATAAATCTTCACGCCCGGATAAAAGATACAATCGCGCCCAATTTCAACATTTTTCCCCACATAAACCTGAGGTAGCAGCGCCGTGCCATCGCCTATTTTACTTTCCTCTTCTACAATGGAAAAAATGCCCACAGCCACTCCCTTGCCCAAGGTGGTAAACGGATGAACTGAAGCTCTTTCAGAAATTCCATTCGAGGGTTGCATGGTGTTGTTGAATTTTCCCAGCAAAACCCTGACAGCATCGTACACATCGTTTACTTTTATCAAAGCGGAAGCGGCAACCGGCCGGGCCGGGGTAAAGTCTGTGTGTGCCAGCAAAACGGAAGCTGGCGTATCGTAAGCAAAAGTCTCGTATTTGGGATTGGCCAAAAAGGTAAGGGCACCCGCTCCGCCCTCTTCTATCTTCCCAGGGTGGTCCACTAAGGCCTCTCCATCTCCCTCCAGAACACCGCCGAGCAGGTGGGCTATTTCTTTGGCTGCTATTTGCATAGGGCAAAGATAGCGAGGAGTTGGCGTTTGGCCGTTCGCCGTTCCCAGTTTTTTCTAAAGTTCATTTTACGGCAGTAATTACTCAATCGGCAAGAAAGCATGGGCAAAGAGATAAAACCGGCAGTCGCGGGCTTCCTCCTAAAACCTACTTTTGCGGAAATATTTCCAAATAGCTGGACTTGAGATTTGCGTGCTTTACGCACAAAATGACGCAGATTCAATAGTTATTAAAGACTTCTTCACGTAGAATTTAGTGCCGGTGAAAAATATAAAAATAGGCATGGGAGGCAGCCAGCTTGCC
>SCUG01000322.1 GCA_004297645.1 Saprospiraceae bacterium
TTACGGTTTACTGCCTGCTGCAACTCCAACTGCTGTATAAATACAAGAAGTATCACCGCTGCTACCAGTCTGCCCTGGCCTTCCGGCAGCCTCTCAGCGAGCCGGCTGTATGGCCTTTTGTCACCATCCAATTGCCCGTTTTCAACGAAATGTATGTAGTGGATCGCCTCGTGGACAACATCATGAAACTCGATTACCCGAAGGACCGCTTCGAGGTGCACGTGCTTGATGACAGCACCGATGAGACCGCCGGAATCACACGCCGCAAAGTGGCGGAATACAAAGCTAAAGGTTTTCACATCGAGCAAATTCTCCGATGCGACAGAAAGGGCTTCAAAGCAGGGGCGCTCAAAGATGCCATGCCTCGTGTCAATGGTGAATTCATCGCCATCTTCGACGCCGACTTTATGCCCAAATCCAACTTTTTGAAATCCACGCTCACTCATTTTCACGATAAAAAAGTGGGGGTAGTGCAAACCCGCTGGGAGCACCTCAACGAAAATTACAGCCTCATCACCCGGTTGCAGGCATTGCAGCTCAACGCACACTTCCGCGTCGAGCAGCAGGGCCGGCAGGCCGGCAATTACCTGTTGCAGTTCAACGGCACGGCCGGCGTATGGCGGCGCACCGCCATAGACGATGCCGGTGGCTGGGAGGCCGACACACTCACCGAAGACCTCGACCTAAGCATACGCGCCCAACTGAAAGGATGGAAAATCGTGTTTCTTGAAGAGATAGGCTCGCCAGCAGAATTGCCCTCTGAGATGAATGGTCTGAAATCGCAGCAGTTTCGTTGGATGAAAGGCGGTGCTGAAACCGCCCGAAAAATATTGCCCACCGTTTGGCATTCTCATTTATCGCTGGCGCAAAAAATACATGCAACCCTGCAATTGGGTGGCAGCACTGTTTTCGTCTGCGTATTCATCATGGGCGTGTTCAGCGTGCCGTTGCTATTATTTTGGACCAAAACGCAATTGGGTACCGCCATTTTTCAATATGGCTTTCTCGGTATGCTCGCCCTCATCGGAGTGCATTACACCGCCAACGTGCAGGCCCCCGGAAAGGAAGGAGGCAGCTTCCTGCACCGGTTTGTCAAATTCATTCTGCTCTTCCCCCTGTTTTTGGCGCTGAGCATGGGGCTATCTCTCCACAACTCCGTCGCCGTGCTTCAGGGTTGGTTGGGTAAAAAATCCGCCTTTATCCGCACACCAAAATTCAACATTCAGGGGCTGACCGGCACTTTCCGCAGCCGCAATTACCTGACTACAAAAGTTAACTGGACCACACTATTTGAAGGATTGCTGGCGCTGTATTTCCTCTTGGCGGCAGGCATGGGCCTTTACACCGAAAACTTCGGGTTTCTACCCCTGCACCTCATCCTGGCACTCGGCTATGGAGCAATTTTTTATTACACCTTACGGCATTTAAAAGTTAGTGAACAATGAGCAATGATTGGCAACCTGAAAATCCTTCACGGTAGATAAGGAAGGTGCGCAAAACAACCTGGCGAATTCACCGGGTGACTTCGAGTCATCCGGTGAATTGGCTTTTGCAAAACTTACCAGGTTATTTTGCGCACGTTCCTAAGCCAACATAGTTTTTCCGGAAATCCAAAACACTCACTACTGCGTTAAATTTGGCCAATGTTGCGTTCTTTTGCTCCGTCATTTTTTCATCAATTCATAACATGATGCAGCAAGGAACGGTCATAAAATCTACGGGGAGCTGGTATCAGGTACGCCTCAATGACGGGCAATTGCTCGAAAGCCGCATGGTCGGGAAGTTCAGGCTGGGCAGCCTCAAACTCACCAATCCCGTGGCCGTTGGCGACCAGGTATTGGTGGATACCGGAGATGATGGAAAGGGCCTCATCGTTGAAATATTGCCGCGCCGCAATTACGTCATCCGCCAATCGCCACGCAAAAAGCAATACCTGCACTTGTTGGCGAGCAATGTGGACCAAGCGCTCATCATTGCCACCATCGCCGAACCGAATCTTAAGCAAGGCTTCATTGACCGTTTTTTGTTGATGACAGAACCTTACAACATCCCCACCGCTGTTGTATTCAACAAGGCCGACATTTACCAAAAAACAGCCCTCGATTTATACACCTACCTCCAATCCATTTATGAACCTATCGGGTACACCATGCACCTCGTCTCGGCACTTGGCGGCCAGGGATTAGGAGAACTGAAGAATCTTCTTAAAGACAAAGTCACACTCATCGGCGGCCAATCGGGCGTAGGGAAATCCACATTGGTCAATGCCATTCAACCAAACCTCGACTTGAAGACTTTCAAGCTGTCGGGCCATTCCGGCAAAGGGCAGCACACGACGACTTTCGCCGAGATGTTCGAGCTGGAGTTCGGAGGTTCCATCATTGACACGCCCGGCATAAAAACCCTGGCATTCAACAACCTCAAACCCCTCGATGTGGCACATAATTTCAGAGAGTTTTTCACCTATTCCAGCCAGTGCAAATTCGGCGGCCAATGTCTCCACCGGAGCGAACCGCATTGCGCTGTGAAAGACGCCATTGAGACCGGAGGTATCAGCGAACTGCGCTACCAGAATTACCTCTCCATTTTAGACGACATCGAAAATCAAAATTATTGGGAAATACACGAGACGTGAGGGGCTGCGACTCATTTAAAATGCTTGAGCATAATGACCTCTGTTTCGGTCAGGTGCCTGAAATGGCCGCGGCCAATGTCCTTTTTTGTCAGGCCGGCGTAATAGGTGCGGTCGAGGCGCTCCACCTTGTAGCCCAAGTGTTCGAAGATACGGCGGATGATGCGGTTTTTGCCGAGGTGCAACTCGACGCCCACTTCTATTTTTGTTCCACCCACGTAGTCCACGCCGTCCAACTCAGCCTTGCCATCTTCCAGTTCGATGCCTGCCCGAATCTTATCAAGGTCGGTGCGGGCGAGGGGTTTGTCGAGCAATACCTGGTAAAACTTCTGCACCTTATGACTGGGATGGGCAAGTTTTTGAGCAAGGTCGCCGTCGTTGGTCAGCAGCAGCAGGCCGGTGGTCATTCGGTCGAGGCGCCCCACGGGGAAGATGCGCCCGGTCACTTTGTCCCCGATAATTTCGAGCACCGTTTTGCGGCTCTTTTCGTCGCTGGCCGTTGTGATGACATTTTTGGGCTTGTTCATCAAGATGTAAACTAATTGCTCCTCCGGCCGGATGTCTTTGCCTTTATACTGAATTTTGTCATTGGGCTGAACGACGTAGCCGGGGCTGTTCTCCACGGCACCGTTCACCGTTACTAATCCTTGTTTCACAAAATCCGCCGCCTGGCGGCGGGCACAAACTCCGCAATGGGCTACGTATTTATTGAGGCGCATCCCTGCCCCGGCATCAGCAGTTACTGGCGAAGATGATTTCACTTTTTTTGGGAAGCCCGGTTTTGGGGGCGCTTTAAATTTTGGCCGGTACGGCTTCTTTTTCTGCGGTCGTTTTTCCATTTCTTATAAAAGCTGGGTATGCGGCAAAGGTATGATTTTCAGCGGAGGCTTCAGGGAAAAAAATTAGCCCTGCGGGCAAATGAATAAAGGCTCCACAGGCCGCAAGACTCGCATTTGTGGTGTTTGGAATTCTCTTTTCGGAAAGATTGGCAATGCGATTACCTGCCTTTAGTATCAGACCGCCCTTGGCGCGATCCACCACGGTGGTTAGTTCCCCCACCCTGTCTGCCTCCGCCTGCACGCCCCCCTTGCCGGGACGGTCTTCGGCCTGCGCCCCCACCACGCCGTCCCTGGCCGCGTGAATCGGGAACATCTTCGATGCCAGGAGGCAGCGGCAAAATGGCCACTTTCATGCCCGTCAATTTTTCGATGTTATCGAATTTTCGTTTCGTGACCCTGGTCACGAGCGTGAGGGCCAGGCCCGTCTCGTCGGCCCGGGCAGTACGCCCGATGCGGTGCACGTAATCCTCGGGGTCGCCAGGTACATCATAATTGATGACCACATCAATGCCGCGGATATCAATGCCGCGAGAAAGCACGTCGGTAGCGACGAGGATTGGAACCGAGTTGTTGCGAAAAGCCTGGAGGGTATCCTCGCGCTGTTGCTGGTCGAGGTCAGAGTGAATATCAGCGGCCGGGTAGCCGTGCCGGGAAAGAAAAGCAGCGAGGTCTTTTGTATTTTTTTTACTGCTGGCAAAAATAAGAATGCGTCTTTGCTTGCCATTTTGCCGCCGAAGCAGGTAC
This sequence comes from Saprospiraceae bacterium, assembly GCA_004297645.1. Classification (GTDB taxonomy): domain Bacteria; phylum Bacteroidota; class Bacteroidia; order Chitinophagales; family Saprospiraceae; genus UBA6168. Next base: position 4,216 of record SCUG01000322.1, read on the forward strand.
TCGATAAGCGAATTTTTTTGCCCGTCGTTTACAAGGTAGGCAGCTTGAGTGATGCCCGCAGCAGGTTTGGAGATGGCGATGCTCACCTCCAGAGGATTGTTTAAAATATTTTGGGCAAATTTTCGAATGTGCGCGGGCATGGTAGCCGAAAACAGCAGCGTTTGCCGGGTCTTCGGAGTTTTGTTTACCATCGTCATAATATCAGTGACGAAACCCATATCGAGCATCCGGTCGGCCTCGTCGAGAACCAGGTGTCGCACGGTGCTTAAGTCCACATAGCCGAGTTGCAGGTGCGAGAGAAAGCGGCCGGGGGTAGTCACCACGATGTCAACGCCTGTTTTGAGGGCTTTCATTTCCCTGCTCATAGAGTGGCCGTCAGTGCCTCCATAAACAGCAACTGAACTCACTCCTGTAAAATAGGAGAACCCCTCCAACTGTTGGTCCACCTGAATGGCAAGCTCGCGGGTAGGTTCGATGATGAGAGTGTCAATGCCCTCAATTGGATCTTTAATGAGTTTATTAAGTATCGGTAGCAGAAAGGCTGCCGTCTTGCCGGTGCCCGTTTGTGCGCAGGCAAGGATATCTCTGCCTTGTAAGGCAGCGGGGATGGCTTGTTCTTGTACCGGGGTGGTTTCGGTAAACCCCATTGCTTCCAAACCTTCCAGAATTTGCGGCTCAAAGCCGAGCATGTCAAACCTCAATTTATTTCAATTTTAAAAGTACTACGCACAGCATTATAAAATAACTGCTGATTGGGGGTCAGCATTTCCGTGCCTTTTACGTAAAAATGAGCAAGTAAAATTTTTCTTCAGACGAATCCACAAGAAAAATGGCAGTGCAAAAATACGGCAACCTGGCCATATAATCCGCAGTCAGTTTTTGCAAAAGCGGGCTAAGATAAGGCATTTTATCTGCACCAGAAAGTAATTCTGAATGCGTCGCTGAACGTTAGAGCTGCACACAAACATTTGTTCTAAACGCCTACCACCCGTACCAGAAAAACCAGCAGGTGATTTTTGCAAAAAAAACATTAGTGACTTTCGTGCCGAAAAGATGCCCAGACCATTTTTCAAAAGGGAATATCCTCGTCGTCGTTCATCCTGGAGGGTCTGGTGATGACGTTTGATGTCTCCAATGAGGCAACAAACGCGTCGCTGGTGGGGAAGCTATCGAAGTTGGGGTCGCTCAATTCCTCAAACTTGGCAAACTGGTCAGTGAAACGGAGTTTCACATTGTCGAGCGGGCCATTCCGGTGTTTAGCAATAATAATTTCAGCGATGCCTTTGAGTGACTGGCCGCTGTCGTCTTCATTGATTTGATAGTATTCAGGGCGGTAGATGAAAGAGACGATGTCGGCGTCTTGCTCGATGGCTCCCGATTCGCGGAGGTCGGAGAGCTGCGGACGTTTCGTGCCGCCGCGCACTTCCACCGCCCTGCTCAACTGCGATAGTGCGACAACCGGCACGTTCAGCTCTTTGGCTAAGCCCTTCAAAGAGCGGGAAATGCTGCTGATTTCCTGCTCCCGGTTGGAGTTGCGGCTGCCATCTATGCCGCCGCTCATGAGTTGGAGGTAGTCTATGACCACCATCTGAATATCGTGCTGCATTTTTAGGCGCCGGCATTTAGCCCGCAATTCGAAGATGTTGATGCCGGGGGTATCATCAATGAACAAAGGCACCTCACTCATGCGTTCGATGGTGGATTGCAGTTGCTGCCATTCGTATTCTTCGAGTTTTCCGTTGCGGAGTTTTTGGCTTGAAATCTCGGCCTCCATGGAAATCAGGCGCTGCACCAATTGGGTACTCGACATCTCCAGCGTGAAGATGGCGACGGGTTTTTCAAAATCTATGGCGGCATTGCGGGCGAGGGCGAGGGCGAAGGAGGTTTTGCCCATCCCCGGCCGTGCGGCCACGATGATGAGGTCGGAAGGCTGCCAGCCCGAAGTGAGCCGGTCGAGCGCTGTGAAGCCGGTGGGCACACCGGTGAGACCGTCTTTCTTGTTTTTCAGCGCTTCTAAAATCTTCATCGTCTTGCTGGTCAACTCTCCCATGCTTTCATACTGGCGGCTCAGGTTGTTTTGGGTAATGTCAAAAAGCCCTTTTTCAGCGCTGTCTAATAGGGTGAATACGTCAGTGGTATCCTCATAAGCATCCCGGATAATCTGGGTGGAAACTTTGATGAGCGCCCGCTGAATCTGTTTTTGTGCCACGATGCGTGCATGGAATTCGATATTTGCACTGGAGGCCACCCGGCTGGTGAGTTCGACGAGGTAAAAGGCTCCTCCGGCAGCTTCCAGCTCACCCGATTTTTTTAGCTCTTCCGTCACAGTGAGTAAATCGACAGGGTACGATTTTTCAAAAAGCCTTGTAATGGCGCGGTAGATCAACTGATGCGCATCGGAGTAGAAACTCTCCATTCGCAAGATGTCGAGCACCAGCGGAAGGGCATCTTTGTCGAGCATGAGCGCCCCAAGAACGGCTTCCTCAAGTGGCAAGGCTTGTGGCTGCACCTTGCCAAAAACATAATCCGACAACTCCCCGTCGCGCTTGCGCAGGTTGGATTTTACCTCGCTCATCGTCTTTTTTGTCGCACCCTGTTCGGCCATAATTACTTTTTTTTGCTGCACTTGAGGCTATCAAACTAACTGTACAAAACTACAACTTATGTTACGCATTGTCCACGGAATGTTGCCCGCCGGAGACCTCCATTTTGTTGGTAAACAATCCACAAATGTGGAATCCAATTTTTATTGCCGGGTGTTATTCCCGGCCGGTGGCCAAGCCCCTATTTTTATCATGCTCCAATGTTCTGCCTTAGTGAATCTTACGGAGTATAATTGCATTCTCCCAAATATTCAGGCCGCTGCTCTTCGTGGTTAAAACGATGTTGAAAAAATTATTGACTTTTTTCAATTGCCCTGATTCTGGTTGTGGGCACGATGTTTTTTAATGTAATTTGCCGCCTGTTTTAAAAAGGGAAAATTCCTGATTTTCAAAACAATTCATTCCACCGGAAGCTAAGGAATTTGCGCAAAATAACTTGGTAAGTTTTGCGGAAGCCAATTCACCGGGTGACTCGAAGTCACCCGGTGAATTCGCCAGGTTGTTTTGCGCACGTTCCTAAAACCCAATCAAGCTCTAAAGTTCTTTTGCATGAAAAAGTTTTTCCTCCTTTTGAGTTGTTTCATCTTCTGCTGCGCATTGGCGCAAGCCCAAGGTAAGGTCACCGAAACTGTGGACCCTAAAGTGACCCAACTGATGAAGACTTTTGTGGACAACAACAAGGCTACCACCACCATCAAAGGCTGGCGTATTCAAATACTCGCCTCCACCGACCGGCAGCGTGTGGAAAATGCGCTTTACCAATTCAAGGCACTTTACCCCAACGTGCCCGCCGACTGGGTGCATGCCAAACCCTATTACAAAATCAGAGCGGGTGCTTTCACTTCCAAAAGGGATGCTTTCCGGATATTGTACCTCCTCAAACAGGACTACCCTGCCGCCTATCCGGTACAAGACAACGACATCAAACCACAAGAACTTCTCCGATAAATTGTCAACTGACTATTATAGCTTGCAACCATTTAGCCATTTAGCCTTCAACAATTTTTCATGCCATTACTTGAACAAACCATCAACCAGACCTGGGAAGACC
>SCUG01000323.1 GCA_004297645.1 Saprospiraceae bacterium
GGTTTGGCAAGGTTTTAATAATGGCTCAGGTAGATCTATAGTTTGTTTGGGATTTAGGTACCGGGCGTTTTTTCGCCGAAAGCTAAATCCCAAACAAGCTCTTACGGCGTTCAGGTTCAGAGGCCCAACAGGTCATCTTGTGAAAGGTTTATGAGGGCAACAGTGGCGTTTTACCATTTGGATACGACCAAGCTGAAAGCATTCCCGCATGAAAACCCGAATCAATCCTGAAAGAATTCTAATCGCTTTCGGCCACTGTTACTTTTCCGGTTTTTACAGCCTGTCCGTTTCTTTCAATTTTGAAGAAATACAAGCCAGGTGCAAAGCCTGACAAGTCAATTCGCTGGCTTGCCGCTTCGCCGCTCAGTTCTTCATGCATCTCCATCCTTCCGAGGACGTCGAACAGGCTGAAGTGCAGGCTTTTTCCAATACCCCCTTTATATTCGACCATCAGGTAATCGCAGGCCGGGTTGGGATAAACCGCCACTTCCGGAAACGGAAAGGCAAGCTTTGTACCCGTCACTACTATCGTGTCGCAAGGGCTGCCCTCCCACTTGCCGAGGCGGAAATTGGCATAGTTGGGCATGGTCAGGCTGTATGCCGGCAACTCCAAGCCATGCTGCACCACCTCGCAGGCGAGGCCCGGCTCGTCGGGATGATTGATGACGTGGAGGTAATTCACCTTCGAGAAAAGGCTTCCTCTTCATCCTGGTAAACCCGGCAGAAATAAAACCCGGAGGGAATGTCACGAACGGGAAAAGTAAACTGGCTTTGCCCTGCCGTTATTTTTGCCTGAAATACCGGTTCCCCGTAGATGTTAGTTATCACCAATGAGAAGGGTATGCTATTGCTTTTTTCCAACGTCAGCGTCACTGATTGGCTGGCGGGGTTTGGGTACAACCGGAATGTTCGCCTGGCTTCTGGGCTGTTTTTGAAAGCGCTTCTTTCCTCCAATTCCTCACAAGTATCTTCATCATAAAAAACGGTGTCAACTTCCATCAGGTACAGGGTGCGGGCTTTGTAAACGGCATTGCCACCCATCAACGGGCATTGCCAAACTATGGTATCCAACAGGTCGAACTGTTCTTGTGTTAGCGTATCAATGCCCAGAGCGACCGTGCGCAACCAGATGTCGTTAGCGGTCTTTTCGTTTTCCTCAAAGATTTCGGTCGTCGAAATGCTGTTGTTAAGGGTGAGTAGAGGCTGGACGGCAGTTGCACGGCTCGCCAAAACAAGGGCAAACAAGCTGTCGTTTTCGAGCATCAACCCAGCAACTTCATCAACAAGTTCGAATTTTTCGGCTTCAAGCGCCGGGCTTTCCAAAGAATCGGCATCGAAGAGCAGGCTGTCCAGCACAGCGATTTCCAATTGCCTGCTGAAAATCGTATCGAGATTGGAGCGATATTGCCCCGTTTGGCTGGCTGCCACTGTGTCCAACAGTTCTATTTTCCTTTCGATTTCATTGAACAGCGCTACAGTTGACTCCCGCATGTTGCTGTAAAAAACCTGCACCAAAGAATCGTCGTCTATCAACTCAGGGTTGCTTTCCAATTTTGCCAGCAGGTACCTTTCCGCCCTCCATTGCAGCGTCGGCTGGAAAACCGTTTCGCTGTCCCAGTCCTGCTTCGCAATGCTCACGTCAGCTTCATCCAATCTCGCAGCTAAATTGCCGAAGTCGCAGTCGAGGGCAGGGGGGCAGGTCTCAGATTCGTCTGCTTCTCCCAACACAAACCAGTCTGCGCCGGGAGCATTTGGCGTCTCGATGTTTGGCGGCAAGGTGGGTGGGGCGAAGGGCTTTGAATAATGAGGTGACATCTCGATATACTGCTCAGTTCCTTCATGCACCACCTTTCCTGATGTTTGAATCCACCTGTTGTCAGGATTGAAGTCGTCGCTGCCTATTCCGCCGGTAAGCCCGGTGGATGTATAACGGGTGACGCAGTAATGCTTTGCCACATTTCGCCGCACCCGTAAACAATGGAATTTTTATGAATTTTCAGAGTGACCAAAAAACCAGTTACTACAATGGAAGCGTCAGCATCCATGTTGATTTGGGAAGATGTAAAAGTATAGGTCGCGTTCACATTCAGCGTCCCCCTGATACAAACTTGCTGGGGTGTAGTTGTAGCATTCGGCATGGGGGCAAGGAGACCTTGTGCGATGGCGGTGGTAAGGTTGGTCGTCACGCCGGGTTCGCCAATAATCGTAGCGTTCGGGTCGTCGCAGTGACATTCCTGCGCTTGGGTATTCAGCGAAATGGCGAGTAGCAGCATGGCGATAATTCCAGGTAACTGGTAAATCTTGAATTGGTCCTTTAACTTTAGGAAAGTATCTGTGTAACGCACCCAAGAACCCGAGTGGGGGGGGCGGAATGTTGGCAGCCAGAAGCTGCGGCGAAACGATTTTGGAATGGTAACATTGTGATAAATTTAGAGGTTATTAAAAATTGTTTGCTGAAAAACCAAGGGTTTGCTAAATCGAACAGGAAGATGTTTATCATTGTGCATGGCGCCGGGCAGTTTCGGGCTATTCGAAAAACTGGTTGCAAATTATCTTTTATTTATCACCATGTCAAGAAAGAAAGCAAGCTTTTAATTTGGAAAGAGAATCTATCTTTATCGCGTTACAGCCAGTAAAAAACCTGGATTCTCAAGGGTCGGCAAGTAACGGACTATTAGCAATCGTCATTGGCGCATGTTGGTCTAAGGTGAAAGGTATCGCCGAAGTCCTCTTCGACAGTACAATTTCATCTAAGCACGACAGGAGCCTCAATAATATTCTATCATGGAAATGAAAATCAATCCTCCACTAATTTTGGGAGTGCTCGCTATCACCCTCCTCAACACCTCTTTTGCTACCAGTTGCAAAGAGGGCAAAAGTGAATCACCAACAGCTCAATTCTCCTCTCTCGATTACTCTTTCCCCGAAGACGGAGACGTCTCTGTGGAGGTTGCTCTGGAATTTCCGGCCACAAGTTCCATCACTTTCCGGTACGCGACAGCCGATGGCACTGCGGTGGCCGGCCAAGATTATGAAACGCAAAACGGGGAGATAAACTTTGCTGCCGGCGAATCCGTGAAATCCATCTCCATAGCGGTGACCAGAGACACCACCCTGGAGCCTGACGAGTATTTTTATGTAAAACTTTCCACGGCGGCAAATGAGGCTATCGCCACTGCCAGGGTTTCGCTCCTCAATGACGACACCCACATCTCCCTTCCCGCCGAAGGCTATACCACGCCGTCAAGTTACCCCGGCTACGATTTGCTGTGGAGCGATGAATTCGAAGGTAGTTCCATTGACAATGGCAACTGGACGTACGACCTCGGCGACGGGTGCCCCGATGTTTGCGGCTGGGGCAATAACGAACTCGAATGGTACACCGACAGGCCCGAAAATGCCTATGTCCAGGACGGCAGCCTCATCATAAATGCCATGAAGGAAAACATCGGAGGGAAAAGCTACTCGTCCGCCCGCCTGAAATCACAAGGCAAACAGAACTTTAAATACGGCCGCATAGACGTCCGTGCCGTTTTGCCTTATGGCAAGGGCTTGTGGCCCGCCATCTGGATGCTCGGAAAAAACATCACCAGTGTTGGCTGGCCCGCATGTGGCGAAATTGACATCATGGAAATTTTCGGCGGCCCCGGTACGGATAACAAGGTGTTGGGCACTGCGCACTGGGATAACGCCAACTCCCACGCCAGCTATGGTGGCAGCGTGGAAGTCACTTCGAGTAATCTAAAAGATGCCTGGCACGTCTTCTCCATAACCTGGGATGAGACCTTCATCCGCTGGTACGTTGATGATGTTCAGTACCAGGTCATAGACATCACCCCGGCTGGCCTGAGCGAATTTCACGAAGAGTTCTTCTTTTTACTAAATGTAGCGGTCGGCGGCAATGCGCCTGGCGCTCCCGATGCCACCACGCAGTTCCCGCAATTCATGGCCGTGGACTACGTTCGGGTGTTCAAAAAACAATGAACAATGAACAATTATACTTCGCTCCATTCGATTTTCCCGGCACATGTACGGAACAGGTTATTCAATCCATTTCCGTAACTGTCCACTACCCTCAGCCCCGCCTCCGGCGGCACTGAGGGGGAGGGGAACTTGGGGGCTTTGCCCCCAAACCCCTATTTACATTTACAGAACTTGTCCCGTGCCAAAGGCCGGGAAAACCTTTTGGCGTTGAGTATTTAGACTTTGGACATTCCAAACCCAGATGTTGAGTTGCATTGGTTAAGTAGTGGTTGTCCAAAGGTAAATTACTGGGCACTTTCGAAATTTACTCCCTAACTTCCAAGTTGCTAAGAACACAAAGATTCGAAAGCCTAATCTTATAAAAACCTCTTTGTGCCCTTTGTGCCTTCGCGGTTGAAAGAGTCCGGTAGCTTATTAACCCAGGGATACTTTTTTGCACTTTAGAGTGAAGGGAATGTGTTTTCCAAAAGTGCAAAAAAGTCAAAACGAGATGCCTAACTCATTGGACGTGATTTCAATTTTTTATGCAATGAAAGATTTTTCAAGGGGCTTTTTGTCCAAAGTCAAATGAGTATAAAGACAAAAATTATGAAACTCCTGAGATTCGGTCAGCCGGGGCACGAAAAACCCGGCATCATCAACCCGGCCGGAAAGCGGCTCGACGTCAGCGCCTTCGGCGAAGATTTTGACGAAGCTTTTTTTGAAAATTCCGGCTTGCTTCGTCTTTCCCACTGGCTGGAAGCGAACGAAAATCACTGCCCTGTCATCCCCGCAGAAGAGCGCCTCGGACCGCCCTTCCGGCGGCCCTCCAAAATCATCTGCGTGGGGCTGAACTACGCCACTCATGCCTCCGAGAGCAACATGGAACTGCCATCAGAGCCTATCCTTTTTTTCAAATCTACCACTGCGATATGTGGCCCAAATGACGACGTCGTCATTCCCAAGGGAGGCTCCAAAGTTGATTGGGAGGTGGAACTCGGCGTGGTCATCGGCAATAGGGCAAGCTATGTGGAGCGGGAGCATGCAATGGATTGCGTGGCGGGGTATGTGCTTCACAACGATGTCAGTGAGCGCTCGTTTCAGCTCGAACGAAACGGGCAGTGGGTAAAGGGCAAGAGCGCCGACACCTTCGCTCCAACGGGGCCTTTCCTTGCCACCAAAGACGAAATCCAGGACTCACACAACCTCGGCATTTGGCTCAAAGTGAACGGCGAAATGCAGCAAAATAGCAACACCCGCCACATGATTTTCGACGTGCCCTACCTCGTCAGCTACATCAGCCAATTCATGACGCTGCTGCCGGGCGACCTCATTTCCACCGGCACACCCTCAGGCGTTGGCCTTGGCTTCACCCCGCCAAAGTACCTGAAACCGGGTGATGTCATAGAATTAGGGATAGATAGATTAGGCATACAGAGGCAGGTGGTCGTCCCCTACAAAATCTAAGCTCTTTGCACGTGTGCGCATTAAGATGTTCTTTTGGGGGCCGCCGCAGACGGCTCCCAAAAGAACAAGGGTGTGTTTTTCCGGCGGCTTCTTCGCCGGAAAAACAGACATCTTGTTTTGCGCACGTCACTTAATTTTTTTGAAAAAAAATCCCGCCTTCGCCGGTTTCCCGCATTTGTGCAAAATTGCCAGCGTCTATTTTTACGCCCTCTAAAAGATAATCCTTTCCTTTGCGCCATGAAAATTCAAAGGCGCTGAGAACACCTCATTTTTTGCACAATACACCGGGTTCTCAGCGCCTTTGAATTTACCAAATCAGACCATAATTCCGGGGCAGTGCAAGCTGGAAACAGCAAACCGGAGCGTTCGTTGAGCCTTGCTTTTCTTGCCTTGCCGCCCGCAACAACAGAAAACATGACAGCCACAACTCCTGCCACTGACGTTTCCCACCAAGCTGCCAGTAACATCCGCATCCTCGCCGCTGCGATGGTGGAAAAAGCCAATTCCGGCCACCCCGGAGGCCCGATGGGCGGCGCCGATTTCGTCCATATTTTATTCTCCGAATTTCTCAACTACGACCCGGACGATATGCGGTGGCCCTTCCGCGACCGCTTTTTCCTCGATGCAGGGCACATGTCGGCCATGCTGTACGCAATTCAAACCCTCCTCGGAAATTACTCCACCGAAGACATCGAAAACTTCCGGCAATGGGGCAGCCCGACGCCCGGCCATCCCGAACTCGACGTGGACCGGGGCATTGAAAACACGAGCGGGCCACTTGGTCAGGGCCATGCTTTTGGCATCGGGGCGGCCATTGCCGAGCGTTTTTTAGCAGCGCGATTTGGCGGCGTGGTGGCGCATAAAACCTTCCTCTACATCTCCGACGGTGGTGTACAAGAAGAAATTTCCCAAGGCGCGGGCCGCATCGCCGGCTTCCTCGGACTGGGCAACGTCGTCATGTTTTACGACGCCAACGACATCCAACTTTCCACCGGGGTGAGCGAAGTGACGCACGAAAACACCGCCCTGAAATACGAAGCCTGGGGCTGGCATGTCCTTTCCATTCCCGGCAACGACCACGACGCCATCCGGCAGGCGCTGCGGGCCGGGATAGAAGAGACGGAACGCCCTACCCTCATCATCGGAAAAACGATGATGGGCAAAGGCACCCGCAACAGCGACGGCGCACTGTTCGAAGGAAAAGTGTCGCTGCACGGCCAGCCCCTGAGTCAGGCCGGTGGCTCTTTTGAAAAAACAGTGACCGGCCTTGGCGGCGACCCCGACGCACCGTTCCGGGTATTCCCTGAAGTAGCCGAACGTTATTCCTCAGTTTTGGAAGAAAAAAGAAAAACCGCCCACAAGCGGAAAGCCGCCTTTAAAACCTGGGCGAAAAACAACCCCGAACTGGCTGCAAAGCTCAAAGGCTGGCTCGCCGCACAACTGCCACCATTGGACTGGAATAAAATAGAACCCAAGCCGAATGTTGCCACCCGTGCTGCCTCAGGTTCGGTGCTTTCATATCTGGCAGAACACGTCGAAAACCTCATCGTGGCCTCCGCCGACTTGAGCAACAGCGATAAAACAGATGCCTTTTTGAAAAAAACAAAGGCCTTCCAGCGAGGTGATTTTTCAGGTGCCTTCCTGCAAGCGGGTGTCTCGGAACTCACCATGGCCGCACTGGCCACCGGCATGGCGCTGCACGGGGGAGTTATTCCGGCATGCGCTACATTTTTCGCTTTTTCCGATTACATGAAACCCGTCATCCGCATGGCGGCACTGATGCAGCAGCAGGTGATTTTCATCTGGTCTCACGACGCCTTCCGCGTCGGTGAGGACGGTCCCACCCACCAGCCCGTGGAGCAAGAGGCCCAACTCCGGCTCCTCGAACAGCTAAAAAATCACGACGGCCGCAATAGCCTGCTCGCCCTGCGCCCTGCCGACGGCCCCGAAACTGTGGCCTGCTGGAAGCTGGCGCTCGAAAACCGCCACACCCCATCGGGGCTTATTCTCTCCCGCCAAAATGTGACGGATGTGCCGGCCGTGCCGGGAAGTACGCGCCAAACCGATGCCATGCAGGCCGCCCGTGGCGCTTATATCGTGCAGAATTGCGACGGCAATCCGCACGTCATTTTGGTGGCCAATGGCTCGGAGGTGAGCACCCTCATCACGGGAGCTATCAAACTTGAAAAGGAGAAAGGACTGAAAGTGCGCGTAGTTTCAGCACCATCGGAAGGGCTGTTCCGCAATCAACCGAAAAAATATCAGCGCACTATTTTGCCGGGCAATGTGCCAGTTTTCGGGCTTACGGCAGGGTTGCCCGTGACCTTGCGGGGCTTGGCAGGCAGCCATGGCGCCGTCTGGGGGCTTGACCATTTTGGCTACTCTGCACCTTTCACAGTGCTAGATGAAAAATTCGGATTTACAGCCGGGAACGTGTACGAGCAGGTGCTCAAATTGCTGAAGATACAATAGGGGGTTGAACCTCAGACAAACCGCATAATCATCTGCAAGCTATACTATCCATTCCGCAAGCTATTAACCTCCCGGCACTTACAGCCGTGAAGACTGTGGAGGTGGAGGAGCCGGTATTGTCCAGTTGCGGATTCTCGATTTTGTGGGGCTTACCGACTGGAATCCCACGGAAAAGGCGATGATATACCGGCGATGCTTGTTGGTCAATTCATCCGCTCCGATGAATATCTGAACGGGAATTATTTTAAAAGGATAAAAGGCACCCCCGGTGCACAAGCTGTAACCCGACCATTCCAGCAGGTAATTTACCTCCGGCAAGACTTGTATGGCGGCGCTTCCGAAGAGGTTCAGCTTGCCTTCGGTGCCGCTGGTGAAGTTGCGATTGGAGCGGAAACGGCCGTTGCCCAGCCCGGCCGAAAAATAAAGGGTATTGAGTGTGCGCCTTTCGGAGTTGAGCGGGACGACGGCCGAGAACCCGAAATAGGCGCTGCGCATGATGTTCGAGCTACTGTCCTTCCAGGCGGTAAGGTCGTAAATTCCGGCACCTGCCCACAGCGTGTTCGTGACTTTGCGGCTGAGGTGCAGGTCGAGCGAACCTCTGCCGAAATCCTTCCTGCCGCCGGCCTTTCCCCCCAGCCCGTAGATGTTGACCCGCAAATCCACCCCGGCGAATTTCTCCGGGTTGCCCAAGCCGAGGGTGAATATTGCGTTGGCGTCCGGGTCGAAAGCTTTGCCCGTCAGGCGGCTATTGGATTGCATGAGGAACCCACCGCCAAGGGTGCCAAGGTATCCTTTGGCAAAAAACTCCGGCACATTCGACGAGATGGCAGGCACACGGGAACCCCGTTGTGCTAACAGGGGCCTGCTGATTGTCAATAGAATGAGGGCTAATGTAAGCGCAGTTCTGTATTTCATGTTACAAGCTCTAAATGAAGGTTGGGTATTTACCAGGGGGGATGATGATGAAATGCTATTGGCCAAGAAGTCAAAAACGGCAAAGTCTAAATCGCAAACGTAATTATTTAGCCTCCCCCCTTCCCCCTCCAAAGGAGGGGGGTGACATCACGGCTGATGTCCCGCCACCCCCTCCTTTGGAGGGGGAAGGGGGGGGGCCAGACAATAAATTTCACCTTTTATATTCCTTTTGGCATAGGGTGGTAAATAGTTACTCGCAAACAAGCTATAAAGGTATCCCCTCATAAATTAATGGGAGTTTCAAAATTATGCAGTCTTTTCGAGAGGCAGGGTTTTGAACCCTGCGTTTTCGTACCCGAAACGCAGGGTTCAAAACCCTGCCGCTCGAAATACCAGCATTTTTTGAGGGGATACAAAGTAACGTTGAAAAAATAACTTCTCAGGGTTGGTATTGAGCGGGCGGGTATTGAAACCCGCCATTCTATTACTTTCTAAACCGGTGGATTTCAAAACCCGCCCGCTCGAAAGTTAGAAGTTATTTCTTAATCATTACAAAGGAACGTGCGCAAAACAACCTGGCGAATTTACCGGGTGACTTCGAGTCACCCGGTGAATTGGCTTCTGCACAACTTAGCAAGTTAGTTTGCGCACGTTCCTAAGCTGGCAAAGCCAGAACCCAAAAGGCTTTGTGCAAATAGGGTTTTGGGGGCTTCGCCCCAAAACCTCATGTTGGGCCAGCCACGAATTTTCACGAATTTT
>SCUG01000324.1 GCA_004297645.1 Saprospiraceae bacterium
GACTTATCAACGGCGAAGCCGTGCCAGCTCTCTGTTCAACGCCTTCCCGAATGCTCCGCTTTCTAAATAAAAAAACAGTTGGTGCCGCTGCCGGCAAATTTGACTTCCTGCATACCGATATGCACTCGCACTTAGTGCCAGGCATTGACGACGGTGCAAGTAGTATGGAGGATAGCATGAATCTGCTGCGCGGGTTCTCGGCATTGGGCTACCGGAAAATCATCACCACGCCGCATGTGCGCCCCGGCTATTTCCCAAACACCCGCGAAATCATTCTTTCCGGCTTCGAAAAAGTAAAAGCCGCCGCGAGTGCAGCCGGACTCCACCTGGAACTGGCCTGCGCCGCCGAATACTTCGTGGACTATGGATTCATAGATACCTTGGAAAAGGAAGGCCTTCTGACATTCTCCGGCAACCACGTACTGATAGAACTCTCCACCTTCTCGCCACCGCCGGATGTGAACGACACCATTTTTCAGTTGCGGATAAAAGGCTACCAGCCCGTCCTCGCCCACCCGGAGAGGTACGTTTACTACCAGTCTATCAAAGACTTTCAGCGCCTCAAAGACCTCGGTTGCCTCTTCCAGATGAACATCATGTCGCTGTCGGGGCATTACGGAAAAACAGTCAGCGCTATCGCTCATGAGCTGTTAAAAAACAGGATGATAGACCTGTTCGGCACCGACTGCCACCGCCAGCAGCACATCGAAGCCCTGCAAAAAATATCCACCCAGAAAAAAAACATAAAACTCTTGCGGGAGGCCCACTTCCTCAACCCTGAGTTCTAACAAAAAACGACGCCTAACCAGCAAAATGAATCCGGCTATTTATGTTCTCTTTGGTTTTCTGATTTCCCTTGGGACAAGCTACCTGCTCACCCGCACCCTAATAGATGTAGCCAAAAAGAAGGGGCTTTTAGATGCCAACAATTGCCTCAAACAGCACAGCGAAAAGGTATGCGCCTTGGGCGGTGTTGGCATATTTTCCGCCTTTTGGTTAGCCACGTTTTTAGCCGGCAACGGCTTCGCCGTCCGGGATATTCCCTGCTTATTTGCCGGGGCATTCATCCTCTTTCTCGCCGGAGTTAAAGACGACCTCACCGGCATGCTGGCCCTGAAAAGATTAGCCTTGCAGATAGGGGTGGCATCGCTGCTTTTCTACAGTGGAATCCGAATCTCTGCACTCCCCGGCATGGATGGAACCCTGCCACTGCTATTGAGCTACCTGCTTACCACCCTGTTCATCGGAGCTGTGCTGAATGCTTACAATTTTATAGACGGCATCAACGGATTGGCGGGGGGGCTGGGTGTCATCAGCGGGCTGACTTTCTTTGGGCTTTTCCTCGCCTGCGGCGAAATAAAAATGGCACTGATGGCCGTTTCGCTAACGGGGGCCTTGCTCGGATTCCTATGGTTCAATTTCGACAGGGCACGGGTATTTATGGGCGACAATGGCTCCACTTTTATGGGGCTAATGCTGGCTTGGTTCAGCATAGTCTTTTTAAGTGAAAGGGGGCAGGCAGAAGTTGAGTCATTCGTTTCTCCCGTATTTTTCATGGCCATTCTTTTTGTGCCGTTGGCCGATATGGCCAAGGTAGTATTGGGGAGGTTGTGGCGAAAAAGCTCCCCCTTCCGGGGCGACCGCACGCATATTCATCATCTTATGGCAGCGCATGGATTTGGCCCGGCGAAGACATGCTGGTTGTTGTATGGCTGGCAGATCATCGTCATTATTTTTTCCCTATTTTTCTTGCCTCAAAATGCCTTCCGGGCTATTGCCCTATTGGCATTACCGGCAGGGCTTCCATACTTTAGCTTCTATCTTTATGACCGGGCTAAAAAAAGAAAAAGGCCTTCCGAAATAAGGCCATCCGAAAACGAACAACAACTCGAATCTATCTACACCCATGATTCGTTAAACCATAAATCAAAACATGCGACATTACCTTAAAACAACGAACTACTCCCTCATTTTACTTTTGTCAGTGAGCCTGTTGGGCGGCTGCATTCCTCAGGAAAAATTAGTCAATTTCCAAGATGAATCGGCGGCGAAATTCCTCAACGCACAATACGTTCAGGAAGCGCCGAAAGTAAAAATACAGGCCGACGATATCCTCTCCATCACCGTTTCGACCTTCGATTCTACGGCGGCTAAAGTCTTTAATAAAAACATCCCGGGCCCCAGTTTAGACG
>SCUG01000325.1 GCA_004297645.1 Saprospiraceae bacterium
TCTGTTTTTTCACAAAAGATAAACGCCCGGCACCAACTGAAAGCCGGCTTCCAGACGTACCAGGATGCAGCCAGTTTCGACCATTTTTTCACCAGCCTTTTTTATATCCGGCTGAAGGCTGATTTCCACTCGTGGCTTTTGCAGCCTTTCATCGAGTGGCACAGCAGGCTATCTCCTAAACTCGAAGCGACTGCCGGCGTCCATGGCAATTATTTTTCCTTCGAAAAAAAATGGGGTGTACCGGAGCCGCGCCTTGCCCTGAACCTGGCGCTCACTCCCCACAGCAGTCTCAGCTTTGCCTATGGCCTGCACACCCAAAGGACGTTTCCACAGGTGTACGTACTGTCGGAATTGGAGGGGACAAAACTGGGCCTGATGAAATCGCTGCAATATAGTGCGGGCTTCAGGCAGGAGTTTCTCAGTGCCGTCATTTTCAATGCAGAGGCTTATTTCCAGTATTTATGGGATGTGCCGGTATCGCCCAACCCGAACCGGGAGTTTTCCGTGTTGAACAGCACGGAGTTTTCCGTTCCTTATTTTTCCTATTTTGCAACACTCGAAGGCTTCGAAGCATTGGGCCTTGGACGCAACTATGGCCTCGACCTGTCTCTGCAAAAATTCATCACCAGCGGTTACTACTTCCTGCTGGCAGCCTCGCTTTACCGCTCGGAATTCATGGCAAATGACGTGGATTGGCGGCCCACCCGTTTCGATGGGCGGCACCTGATGAGCCTCACCGGGGGCCGGGAGTTTTTAAAACAAAAAGAAAGCAAGACCATCATCAAGGGCATCAACGGCCGCATGGCCTGGCATGGCGGCTACCGCACTTCTCCCGTGGACACGCTGTTTTCGCCAGGCATGGGCTATACCGTCTTTGAGGAGCAGGAGGTTTTTGCCCGCAAACTGCCTGGCTACTTCCGCATTGACCTGCGCATCTATCTGAAATGGAACATATCCGGCCGCAACAGCACCCTCTCCCTCGACATCCAGAATGCCACTAACCGCAAAAACGTGGACTACGAGTATTACGACAATGTGAAGCAAGCCATTGCGACGAAACGGCAGTTGGGCATGATTCCAATTCTGAGCTACCGGGTGGAGTTTTGATGGAATAAACAAGGGCCTGCCTCAGAAGAATTGGTTTTCTTTTCAGGCAGGCCCCTACCTACAAATTCAACTCCGCAGGCCAGGCAGCAAAATGTCAGGGGGCATATTATCTATTCGGTATGCAGGATAATAAACTCCACGCGGCGGTTCATCTGCCGGCCATGTGCCGTGGCGTTGGTGGCGACGGGCTGGGCGCTGCCGCAGCCGCGGTACTGCGTGCGGGTGCCGGCTATGCCGTTGGCTATTAGAAAACTGGCCACTGATTCGGCCCGTTTTTCTGAGAGGCTCATGTTGTAATCGTCTTCGCCCGTGCTATCGGTGTGCCCGCAAACTTCGATGGCCAACTGCGGGTTTTTCTGCATTATATTGAGCAATTTTCGGAGTTCCACATACGACCGTGGCATCAGTTCCCATTTGTCGTACTCAAAATAAATATCGTGCAGAGGGACGACTTTGCCGGCTACGAGTTCCACTTTGGTGAGGTCATCTTCCCCTACCGGCACCGGCAAAACCGGGGGCACTTTGCGCACCAGCACATCCTCGACGTAGTAATAGCCGAAAGGCAGGGGGTCTTCGGGGGCCGGTTCTGTGTTGGTGAGGCTGTCGGGAGAAAAGTTGCCGATGATGAGGTACTCTGCCGGAGCCTCCGCCCGGAACCTGCCCGACACCTGGAGCCACCTGCCGTTGTTGGAGCTGAGTATTCCCGTGGCTTTCACCTGTGGTGAAAAACTCAGCAGGCCGTCGGTTATTTCCTGCACTTTTTCTTCTGAAAAATAAAACCCGATTTTGTCCACCCGCAGAGACCGTGGCAGGTGATTGAGCCACATTTCCGCGTAGTAATTCTGCCCCACGACCAACGGCTCGCTCATCTGAATCTCGATGTACTCGCGGCAGTGAGGCTTACCCTGTGTGCAACCATATACCGTGATGCCCGACATAGAATTGCCGGTGCGGGGAATCTGTTTGCCGAACCCTTTATCGGCCCAGTGGGCAGGCACCCGTACCCGCGGGCCAAAAACATCGGGAGAGGCATTGGTCGCCGCCGACCAGTACTTCATGACGCTGGTGTAGTGCTCTCCTTTGTAAAACCACCCGATGGGCGGGGAAGAATAAAGCTCGAAGCTTGGATTGGGGATGATGTTTTCAGGTGCTGCCCCAGAGGGTGTTTGGGCAGCAAGCGGGAAGGATAAAGCGAACAATGTCAGTAATAAGAAGTGTTTCACGACATCGGGAAAATTAGCACACAGAAAACGGGGTCAATGGGTTTATAATTTTACGTGCTACAAAAATTAAGGATTCCCACGAGAAAATCCAGTATAATACTTTCCAGGTGGCAAAAACAACAAACCCGGCCATAAGTGAAAAGGCTCCACCATTGCCAAAAGAACCGGCAGGGCACACCCCCGGTGCTTATCTTTCAGATAGGGTTCAGTTGAGACAAGTCTCACTAAACTAAGACTTGTCATTCCAAAAAAAAAGTATAGGCTGATAGGTTCTGAATGACCACATTTTATCAGTTAAGTAATTAACGCAAATTATTCGACACTTTAAAACCTAAAGTGGCGTAGCCAAAATCAAACACATGACTTTTTTGAAACACAATAGGAACATAGAACACATAGCTTCAGCGTCTCTTCTATGTGATCTATGTGCCTATTGTACTACATACTTAAAAAAGCTTGTTTTTTTAGCAAACTTTTTTGCGCAAAAAACAAAAAATCAAACACTTATGCCCCAATTTCTTAAACACAACAGGCAAATATGACACATAGTTTGCCTTTTAAAAATTTGTAACTATACAGCCGGTTCATTTTTCAAAAAAGGCAAAAACCCTTTCCATTTTCCCCGCCGCCCCGCCCCGCCCCTGACCCCTCGTACGTTTGCGATAGAATGTATTAAAGGGGAACCTACTTTGGGAAGTTCGCAGATAGTTGCCAAAACGGTTCCCCTTTAGG
>SCUG01000326.1 GCA_004297645.1 Saprospiraceae bacterium
GATAAGGTTTATCTTTATGAGATGGAATCCATTCTCCTTGTTTCGGACTTTCATTCATATCATCTGAAATAGCCCAAGCTGACTCTTCTTTTGGCTCAATGTCTGTCCTGTAAAATGAAGGGTGCAAAAATGGCTGAGTCAAATACTGTAGATTTTTCATTGCGATTTAATTTTTAAAATCAACGATTTTCACAGCTTTTTCATTTAATATACTCTTCAAAATATTTTCTTTCTCTTCAGCTCTGATAATTTGTTCTTTCAAATTTGTCAAGTCCTCACTATCAAGCGCAAAAAAGAATTCTTTGATTCGCTTATTCTCTTTGAATTGAACTTTCAAATTATGGATAATCAGTGAAGCTTCAAATTTTAACTCATCTCCATCCCCGAAAATTGGTCTTACATCTGTAATTACTCTGGAAGATAGCCAAATTTTTTCTCTCTCAGTAATAAGGTCTATCGCCTTGTTGGTCAAAGAAAATGCCGAAGGTTTTGAAAGGAACTCGTGCATCTGCTTTTCAAAAATTTCTGAATCCTTGAGTTCAATATTTTCCAAAGAACGCGATGCAGCAACGACACCTTTTACGAATTGTTCCAACTCTATGGGGGCATCATCTTTTCCAGTAAGCAGGCTAAAGAGTGTGCGGATAATGCCATCAGCAGTTTCCTTGTCAAGCCCCAGTTTTTGACAAAGTTCTGCTGCGATTTCAGAGGGCTGCAAACCAACCTCTATTTCAGAAAGTACCTGAAAAAGGTTACTTCTTTTATCATCGCCTAAGTTTATAAGGTCAGCAAATCCTTTCCTGTAATCTTCTGGAATTGAAATCTTTACCATCCGCTATTTTTAAAAAGATTTTAAGTCAAATAAGTTTTGAACTTGAACAGGTTGGAGAACGAAAGGTATAAATTCCTCATAAAAATTCAACTTCTGGCTATTAAAATTCTTCTTTTTATGCAAACACAGCTAATCAAACGACAAAGCTACCAGTTGTTCCAAGTCCAAATAAAGCCGAACAGAGTAGCAAGTTACACTTCGATAAACTTGCTACGACCAAGGGGGAATCGTAATCTTGAAAAGTTGTTGTTTTAAGGTTAGTGCAGCGTAACTTAAAACGCTCAGTCGGCGAAAACCAGATAATCCCATCCCTACAAATCTACGCTCGCTGTGGGAATATGGTTGCCCGGCGGCTAAAAATGGGCGGTGAGTTTTTAAAGGTGTGCAAAAATCATTTCCTCAATTCCTCTTTGAGCCGCTCCGCATCAATCATTATAACCTTTGGAAACGCAATAGCTTCCAATACTTTAAAATGCCTGTCGTGGCTGACTAAGTACTTCACATTTCCGGCGACTGCACAATCCACGAACTTGTTGTCATCGGGGTCGGCAGTTATCAGGTTCCAGGAAAAGTATTTGGTGATGAATTCAACGTTGGGCGCATTTTCAATGATTTGGAGTACTGTCGAAGCCAACTCTTTGCCCATGTGCTTGCCCAAAATTTCTTCGTATTCGATGAGGATGTCGGTGGTTACGCAAAGGGTAAAGTCTTCATCCAGAAGACTGTCAAAAATCCAGCGGAACTCGGAGTTGGAGGAGATACAAACCAGCAGGATGTTGGTGTCTATGACAATTCTCATTGCAGCTATTTACGTTTGTACGGCGTCCGCATGTGGGTATGGGCAAACCTCTTCATATCCTCATTTGTCCATCCTTTTTCTTCCCAAACTTCATCTGCCAAACGAGTTGCCTTTTCCGCCAGGTATCTGACCAGCAACCTTTTGATTGCCAGCAAGTCTTCTTCCTTTAGCTCCCTGGAAAACAATTTCAATAGCTCCAGTTGGATGTTGTTGAGCGGGGATTTTAATACTTGTGTTTCCATGATTTTTTCTTTTTAATTCTGCAATTCAACACTGGGTTGTTTTCACCATGCCAAATCAGGATGTGTGTGTCAATCAGGTATTTCATGCAGGCATGTAATCTTCAAAACCTTCGGGTGTGTCATCAAAATCTGGGGCGACGTAAAGAAAAATGCTCTTGCCCCATCCGGCTTTCCGGCCAGGTTTCTGAGGCGGCGTGGACACTTCCTTCAAACTGAGCAGTTTGGTCAGCAGCTTGTTGTCCTTCAAATGATTTATCCAAACGATTAATTCCAGCTTGATTGATTCGGTGGTCATGGTCATAAAATTTTACCAAAGATAGATTTTCGGGGGAAACGGGGCAATTCATATTTCAGTTCAAGCAAGTTCTTGAAAGCCGCCACCCTCCCGCCGCCTTCGCCCTCCCCCTCCCCTCGATGCCGTACCCGCCGGGCAGTCTATCCATTTGCCGCAGGAATTGCCGCCGGAGGGCTTTGGCGTTGAGGATGGTTTCACGCCATCGCCCGCACGTGCGCAATTTCTTTATTGCGGATAGCCCGTATTTGATTTGGGAACAAGGTGCAAACGGCAACCGTCTCGCCGAGCAGGGTGGCAAACTCCACTTCGTAGCCTTTGCCGCCTTCATAGATATGTACCACTGTGCCGATGTCGCCGACACTCAAGCCGGAGGCTTCGATGTTTTCGGTCAGGATGACCCGGTCAAGTTCTTTGATGCCGTTTTTCATGATGGATAAGCTGTTACAAGTTCAGGGTAATCTTTTTCCCGTTCGATTATCCAAACGGAAACAATCCGGGGATTTGTTCCGGCGGGTGCTGTCAACGAACCTTCGAGGACATATTTTACGCCAAACGGGTTGGGTTTTGTTTCTTTTATATCAGCGCTTTGCGCATGGTCGAACAAAGCGCTTTTCAGTTCATCGGGGTATTCAGGTGAAAATCCGCAACGCATGAAAAACCTTGCCTTGTTTACCCCATCTGGATGCGACAGATTCAAAAGGTATTTCGTCAGCTTCTCTTCACGGATGTGGGCCTTTTCAGCTTAGGGAGTTTCATTGGATAAAGTTATGCAATTTATGCTGTTTCCTATGCTTAAATAAGGTGGTTAGTTCCTGTCTCACGCCGCCATCCCCCTCCCCTCGATGCCGTACCCGCCGGGCAGTCTATCCATTTGCCGCAGGAATTGCCGCCGGAGGGTTTTGGCGTTAAGGATGCTTTGTTAGGGTTCCGGTTCTTTGTAGCTGGATGGTATTT
>SCUG01000327.1 GCA_004297645.1 Saprospiraceae bacterium
CTCTCTTCCAATGCCGGGGTGCTCGATGCAGGGGCTGCCGGTACCACTTTTCGCTTCCTGACAGCCCTGCTGGCCATGCAGCCTGGAAGCCGTATCCTCACCGGCTCGCCACGGATGAAGCAGCGCCCCATCGGCATACTCGTGGAATCGCTCCGGCAATTGGGCGCCAACATCGAATACCTTGAAAAAGACGGGTTCCCGCCCCTGAGAATAAATGCCCCAAAAAATCCCGGAGCCGTTCATCGTTTATCCATCCCGGCGGACACGAGCAGCCAATACATTTCCGCGCTGTTGATGATAGCACCCAATTTGCCCGAAGGGCTAACGCTGGAACTCGAAGGCACCGTCGTTTCCCGTCCATACATTGAGATGACCTTGCAACTGATGGCCCGGTTCGGCGTTCGCCACGAATGGCAGGGCAAGACCATTCGTATAGCTCACCAAGCCTATCAGCCCAAAGATTTTGTGGTGGAGGCCGACTGGCCGGCAGCTTCTTACTATTACGCGATGGCCGCATTTTCGGAGGAGTGCAGTCTGACGCTCAATGGCCTTTTCAAAAAAAGTCTTCAGGGTGATGCGGTGCTGCCGGAAATGATGGAGCAATTTGGGGTGAAAACCGTTTTCGGGGACAAAAGCATCCGGCTGCTGAAATCCGGTGGTGAGCTAAAACCCTATTTTGAGTGGGACTTTCTGCCCTGCCCCGACCTCGCCCAAACCCTGGCCGTGGTATGTGCCGGGTTGGGCATGCACGGCCTTTTCACGGGCCTCGAAACGCTCCGCATAAAAGAGACTGACCGGATTTCTGCTTTGCAACATGAGCTGGCCAAGGTGCAGGTTTTTTTGGCGAACCTGCCCGGTCGTTTTTCAAAAAAACCGCGAAAGGATTTTTTTGTAGTGGAAGGTAAGGCTGTCGTCGAAGGCTGCCCTGTTTTTGAAACCTACGAAGACCACCGCATGGCGATGGCTTTTGCGCCGCTGGCGATGTTTGGCGAAATAAAAATCGAGAACCCGCAGGTCGTCGAAAAATCTTACCCCGCCTTTTGCGACGACCTGCGCAAGTTGGGATTCAGCGTTCAGGAAGCCGAGTAAATCGCTCCGCCGATGGCATCTTTGCGCGCTCCCGTCACCGAACTGATGCAATTGGGTATGCCCTCCATTCGCAGCACGCCGAGCAACGCCATGAGGCAAGCCTCTTTAAACTGGATGATTTTTACCTCCGGTAAAACAACTTCGATGCGGCCCTTCCTGCTGCATTTTTCGCGGATGCACTTCATCAGGAATTTATTCAAAGCCCCGCCGCCCGTGGCAAAAATCCGATAGCCTTCTTTTCGGAAATTTTCTTTTTCCAGAATGGCCGCCACTGCCGCGACGGTTTGGCCGGCAATGTGTTCGCAGGCCGTGTGCAGTTTGCCGGGTATGGGGCCCGTTTGGGCAAGGCACAGGCTCACGAGATTTTTCTGCACCCATTGATTGGAGAGCGACTTGGGGTAGGGCTGCTCAAAATAAGGCAGGCTGTTCAGTTTTTTCAAAAGGGCCGCATCGGTCTCTCCCGATGCGGCCAGCGCCCCATCTTCGTCGAAAGGCTTGCCCATTTGGTGAGCGAGGGCATTGAGCATCTGGTTGGCTCCAGTGATATCGAATGCTATAAACCTGCCACCTGCATCGCAAGTGATGTTGGTGATGCCTCCGATGTTCAGGTAAAAATCGTAGCCGGGAAACAGCACCCTGTCGGCCATGGGGGCGATTGGTGCCCCCTGCCCGCCAAGCGCCACGTCGGCGGAGCGGAAATCGCTGACGACGGTGCAGCCGGTGGCTGCAGCAAGTGCGGCACCATCGCCAATTTGTGTGGTAAAACCCGATGCTGGTTCGTGGAAAATGGTGTGGCCATGCGAGGCGATGAGGTCAATGTCATTCGCCCGCAGAGCGTTTTCAGAAAAAAACACCTGCACGAGTTCGCCCATATAGCGGCCAAAATCAGCGTGGGCGCGGGCCAGCTCAAAAGCACCGGCTACAGGTAAATCCGCAAGTCTTTTTTGCCATTGCTCAGAAAACGGAAGCGTGGTAGTTTGGTGCAAC
>SCUG01000328.1 GCA_004297645.1 Saprospiraceae bacterium
C
Source organism: Saprospiraceae bacterium (assembly GCA_004297645.1). Lineage (GTDB taxonomy): Bacteria > Bacteroidota > Bacteroidia > Chitinophagales > Saprospiraceae > UBA6168. The sequence goes on from SCUG01000328.1 coordinate 2, forward strand.
CTATATTTTCTTTGGGAAATTCTGCTTTCATACCGGTGGAAAATCTTGATGAACAACTTTGTGACTGCGTGAAAAAAGGGGGACAAATCGCTCTGCTGCACCCGTCTGTTTTCGTCCGTCTTTTTGGTCGTTTCATCCCTGTTTGATTTTGGAAAAAAGGTAATAGGCCCGAATGTGTTGAAAAAGATGGGGTTTACTGGATGCTTACTTTTGTTTGACTATATTTCATGGTAATGTCATTAATAGTTATGATGATTAATTTTTATTTATTCTTAGCCTATTATTATTAAGTGTGTTAATATGTTAGGAAAAATTGCACTAAAAACATTTTACTTGTTTTATCAATTGTAACTTACATCTGACATTACGCACCCCTAAAAACTTTGAAAATCCAGTTCATTGACAGTATTACATTTTGGGCTACGAATTTTCTCCCAAGCTACCTTGAGCGCTGCCATGTAGATTTTGTGTTTAAGTGCAAAGTGGTTTTTCTTTTGCACGATTTTCAACTATTCGAGCTGTACCAAGTACCACGTTGAGGCAAATAGATGGTTCTTCTGTGAACGTTCCCTCCTGGTCGGAGGTGTCTGGGAGCCGTCGTCCCGCTCTAACTGCCGAACGAACGGCTTGACCAGCTTCCAAAACTCCTTCTGGTGCAGCTCTGGCTGGGCCTATCGTCTTAGTGATGTGGACATGGCTGAGGGTTTTGCCATGTACTTCGCTAATATCAACCGCACTGACCTGCACTTGGTGGGTAATCAGGTAGTCAACATAAAGCTCAAGGGTGTGTGGTTGTCGCAAGGTTCATGTTTTTGAACCACAAATGTCGTAGGTATATTGTCACAAGGTGTTGGCAAGGTGGTATATGGAAAAATTGTAATTATTCTTCATTTGAAATTTTGGATGTGTATGTTGAAAAGGTATTAACTTTTCATATAAAACTAGTGATAGGTGTACTTTAATAAAAAAAGGTACTTATTTTATTTTGATGATTGTTTATAATTTCATCCTTCATTCACATATTTTCACACAAATTCTGTGGAAATATAATTTTGATAAGCCTTTGATTTATTTGCCTTTATCAAAAATTAATTTCATAGCTGTGGAGAATGCTATTGCGTAAGCCTCCGGCCAACCCCATATTTCTCACCACCGGTCAGCCCTTTACTTTTGCGGGGAGCTACGCCTCTGGCCGATACCCCGGCACCAGCGAATGCAGTTCCGGTAATTTAGTCGAAGGGATTTTCTCCAGCATAGTTTTCAGCTACTCATAAGGATTGACCTCGTTGGCGGCGCAGGTGCCCAGAAAAGTGTACATCATGGCGATGCGCTGGGCCGCCTTCCCGATGAATCGGGACTGGCTGTGAGAGCCAGCGAACAGGTAGTTATTGCGGCCCAGGGCCAGGGGCCGGATTTTGTTCTCGATGAGATTATTGTCTAATTCCAGACGGCCATCTTCCAATATGGCATAAAGCCAGGGCCATTGGTTTTGGGCGTAAGTGAAGGCCTGCCAGGTGGGGCTTTTCGGGGTGACGTACGGAGCCTGCTCGTCCAGCCAGTATTTGAAGCCGTCCATGATGGGCCGGGTGTGTTGCTCCTGGTATGCTTTGCGCTCTTCGGCTGAGAAGAGGCGCCACTGGCTTTCATGGACATAGATTTGCTGAACCATGCCGAGAGCCTGTTCGCTGCGGCGGGCATCGAAGAACTTGCGCCGGGCATGGGCCCAACAGCCCAGCCGCTGCACGTCCGCACGGGCAGCAATTTGGTTGTAAGCATCGTAGCCGTCCACCTGGAGATAGCCAGCAAAGTCCTGCAACAAAGTTTTCGCAGCTTCCGCCGTGCGGCCCCCTTTTCGTAGTCGAATACCACGAGCCGGAGCAGGGGAGCATGCACCACCCACATCCAGCCACGATGGGTTTTGCCGGCTTTGTCCGGTGCTGTTTTCAGGGGTTCGCCATTTTCATTATAACGCGGTGTGCTTAGTACCTGGATGCGGCTTTCGCCCCCTGCAAATAATCGCTGCCGGTGGTCTGCCGCACCATGAGGTTGTAGAGCGGTTCAGGCAGGGTGCAGCAGGTGGCGAAGGAAGTCGCTGAGGGTGCTTTGGCTCAACTCCCAACTTTAATCCCGTTTGAAGCGCTTCATCTGGCAGTAAAATGGCAGGTGGTCAACGAATTTGGCGATGATGATGTGGGCCAGCAGGCTGGCGGCGGCAATGCCTTTTTCTATCGGACGGGTCGGCAGGGCTGCCAGGGTGTAGTTCCGCTGTGATGTACATTTATGACAAAAATAAACCACTATGGAGAATATACCACTCAGTAAGCAGAAAAATGCGGATGGCAGCATGACCTACAGTTTCACCTATCATCCAA